>WRET01000037.1 GCA_009779195.1 Micrococcales bacterium | reverse complement strand
TTACCGATCGGCAATGCGTTGGTGACCGTGACGACACGGCAGCCCAGCAACGGGTTCGTCCCGCCCCACGGCCAGTTCGCCGCGAACACGCACACGTCATGACGTCCCTCGCTCGCCGACAGCGTCACCGAGAACCCGTGTTTGTCGCCTTTGCCGAACGCCCTGCCCACGTCGGGACGGTCCTGGTCAGCGGTGAACAACCCCAGGTAGCGCCCATCGACGAACATCAGCACCCAGCTCGGGTCCTTGCCCCGGTCCGGGTCCAGGACCCAACCTGACAGACGGATCTCTCCGGACGCCCCGGTCGCCTGCTCCCAGTTGCCGATCGGCAACGCGTTGACGACCGTGACGACACGGCAGCCCAGCAACGGGTTCGTCCCGCCCCACGGCCAGTTCGCCGCGAACACGCACACGTCATGACGACCCTCGCTCGCCGACAGCGTCACCGAGAACCCATGTTTGTCGCCTTTGCCGAACGCCCTGCCCACGTCGGGACGGTCCTGGTCAGCGGTGAACAAGCCCTGGGACTGGCCATCGACGAACACCAGCACCCAGCTCGGGTCCGTGCCCCGGTCCGGGTCCAGGACCCAACCTGACAGACGGATCTCTCCGGACGCCCCGGTCGCCTGCTCCCAGTTGCCGATCGGCAGCTCGTTCTTCACGATCGGCGCGACAGTGACCTTCGCGCTGGACATACCGGAGATCGAGTCGACGACCAGCTCCAGCCCGGTGCCCGGGATCTGCCACCTCTCGCCCACACCAAGGGTCGGGTACGCGAAGTTGTGGTCCGGGTGCATGTCAAGCAGGTAACTGACCGGGAAATACGAGTCCATGACCTGCATGTGCACCTGAACCCCTGCCCACGACGGCTGGCGGGTGTCCGGCGAGACGTTGGGGCGGAAGCTGACGTAGACCGTCCCACCGCTGACGGGGACCGTCATGGCACGCACCGAACCAACCGAGCCCAGCGGGGCGAGGGTCGCGGTTGTGCTCTTGTCTGGCTGGGCCTTGACGACTTTCGCCAGGCCCAGGAAGTCAGCCATGGCAGCGTTGAGGTTGCCGGGCTTGCCGGTCAACGTTCCTGAGCCCATGACGTCGACGGTGTCGCCGTACTCACGCCCAGCGCACGAGGAGGTCGGCAGCACCAGGGCCGACCGGCCGCAGTCGAAACGGTTGGCGTGCCCGAGCCCGAGGTTGTGGCCGAACTCGTGGGCGAGGATCTCGGGGTTGGAGTAGCCGTTGATCCAGCTGTACGCACCACCGACCGACCCCAGCCCGGCCCAGCCGCACACGCTCCAGTACGGGAAGAACAACGAGACCCTGCCGGTCGTGCCCGAGGGGGCTTTGTAACCGTTGGCGGCCATGACCTGGGAGACGAGGGTGGCCATCGCGGCGTTCGAGCACGAGGTCGGCACGGACACGGCGCTGGTGGTCCGCGCGTCGATCCAAGGCTTGACCACCACAGACGTCGTGATCGACCCGCCGCTCTGCTGTGACCAGTACGTGGCTGTGGCGTCGCCGAGCGTCTTGAGCGCAGCGGTCGACACCGACGGCGAGCCGCTCCAGTACACCGGAAGGATCGTGAGGGTGTTCTTGCTGCCTGCCGCCTGGAGCGTGCCGTCGGGTCCATCAGCGAGGACTTCGATCTCCAGGACGGTCGCAGGGTTGGACTCGTCGACGGCGGCGGCGAGGGCTTCGGCTCCGACGGAGCGACCAGAACCTTCGATGGTCACCACCACCTCGTCCCCGGTGGCGCCCTCGACCGGGTCGGGCAACGCGATCAGGTCTCCGTCGACCTCGACCATGGTGACCATGTCGACGTCGTCGTCGACGTGGATGTGGTCAGAGTCGTCAGCAGCCTCTTCAGACATCACTTGCACCAGCCGGCCCGACACCTCGACCACGTGGTCAGCCGCGACGACAGGCAGTCCCTGGACGGACAGGGCGCCCAGCACCAGGGTGATGACCAGACCCGCCCGGGCCGTCGTTTGGCTGCACATACCACCACCCATCGGCCCCCGCAAACGCAACTATGAACACTGGTCGGCCGACCAGGCGACGGCCAGACGGGGTACCTCGACGCGCACAACGGTGCGCTCAGGAGTACCTTGACCGCCCCGATCTGGGGTGCCACCGCGATTCGGGCTACGCTGCGGGGAGCGCTGCGAGAAGAGCTGGTATCGGCCCTGGTCATGGGCCTGCGCGCAGCCTGGACCCTGGTCCGGCCAGGAAGAGCCCGCAGGAGAGGAGCTGTCCGTGCACATCGTCGTCACCGGGGGTGCCGGGTTCATCGGTGCCAACTTCGTCCACCACGTCGTACGGGAGCACCCGGGCACCCAGGTCACAGTGCTGGACGCGCTGACCTACGCCGGGGACCGGCGCAGCCTGGACCCGGTGGCCGACAAGATCACGTTCGTCACCGGGGACGTCGCCGACGCCGCGACCGTCGACCCGTTGGTCGCTGCCGCCGACGCGGTGGTGCACTTCGCCGCCGAGTCGCACAACGACAACTCGCTGGCCCAGCCGTGGCCGTTCGTGCAGACCAACGTCGTGGGGACCTACACCCTGCTGGAGGCTGTGCGTAAGCACGGCAGACGTCTGCACCATGTGTCTACTGACGAGGTGTACGGGGACCTGGAGCTCGACGACCCGGCCAAGTTCACCCCTGAGACCGCCTACAACCCGTCCAGCCCGTACTCGTCGACCAAAGCGGCCTCTGACATGCTCGTACGTGCCTGGGTGCGCAGCTTTGGCGTGGCGGCGACCATCTCGAACTGCTCGAACAACTACGGGCCCTACCAGCACGTGGAGAAATTCATCCCACGACAGGTCACCAACGTCATCGACGGGGTGCGGCCCAAGCTGTACGGCACGGGTGCCAACGTGCGCGACTGGATCCACGTGGACGACCACAACGCCGCGGTGTGGCAGGTCCTCACCCGTGGGCAGGTCGGCCAGACGTACCTCATCGGTGCTGACGGGGAGGTCGACAACAAGACCGTCGTCGAAACCCTCCTCGAGCTCATGGGCCAGCCGTCGGACGCTTACGACCTGGTCTCCGACCGTCCGGGCCACGACCTGCGCTACGCCATCGACGCCACCCGGCTGCGTGACGAGCTGGGCTGGACCCCGAAGTACACGAGCTTCCGCGACGGCCTGGCCGCGACGGTCGACTGGTACCGCGCCAACGAGGCGTGGTGGCGCCCACAAAAAAACGCCACCGAAGCCAAGTACGCCACCCTCGGGCGCTAGGGCCTACTCCGCAGCAGGCCCGCCCATGGCGGACGTGCCGGGCGCCGGGCGAGCCCTGGCGCGGGTGCGAACAGCCACTGGGTCATGTCCGGTACATGCCGCCATGCGCGTATTGTTGCGCCTTGAGCACACGCGACCCCAAACGTGCCGTGCACAGACAGGAAACTGGGTTGTGACCAGGGATTTCGTGGGGCGAAAACGTGCGGGTCAGCCGGGCCCTCCACTGGATCTCCACAGCACCTTTGGCCGCCTGCACCCGATCTGATGGCGTGTGCCCCTACCATCGGTACGTGACCCCACGACACGGTACGACGCTGCGCGACCTCGGTCCGCGGCACGGCCGTGCCCACCGGGCTGGCTGGTTCTGGCGCAGCGTCGGGCTGACGACGACGGCGGTCCTGGCGTTCGGGGCCTCGGCGAGCTCGTACTTCGCCTACACCGCCATGTCGAACATGAACCAGATCCGGCCCAACAGCTATGTCGACGCTGGTGACCGGCCCCCGGTCGACCCCGCAGCCGGAAACTCCCTGAACATCTTGCTCATCGGGTCCGACGACCGTTCCGGGGAGAACGGGGTGATCGGCGGGGTGGACCCCACCCTGGACAACACCATGCGCTCGGACACCACGATCGTCATGCACATCTCCTCTGACCGGAAGAGGGTCGAGATGGTCTCGATCCCCCGGGACTCGCTGGTCAAGATCCCCTCGTGCACGACGACGCGCGGCAAGACCAAAGCCGAAAACGACGCGATGTTCAACAAGGCGTTCGCCAACGGCTGGGACCGCGGCGGTGATATCGACTCTGCGGTGGCCTGCACGATCGTCGCGGTGGAGGCGAACACCGGTCTGCGTATCGACCACTCCGTCGTCGTGGACTTCGCAGGGTTCCAACGGATGGTCGACGCGGTCCACGGGGTTAACCTGTGCCTGGAACATCCTATGAAAGACTCGAAGTACACCGGGCTGGACCTGCCCGCCGGGCCACAGCACCTCAACGGGGTCCAGGCGCTCCAGTTCGCCCGGGCCCGCCACGTCACCGGCTCCGACGGGTCAGACACCTCCCGGATCGACCGGCAGCAGCAGCTGATGGGGGCCCTCGCCCAGGAAGTGCTGTCGAAGAACGTGCTCAAGGACGGACGCGGGCTGGCCAAGTTCGTCGACGCAGCGACCGAGTCGCTCAGCCTTGACATCACCCCGAGGACGATCATCGGCCTGGCCTATTCCATGCGCAATATCGACACCAGCAAGATCGTCTTCACGACCATCCCGTTCGTCAACGAAGGCAACCGCGTGCGCTGGACGTCCCAGGCCGATGTCGTCTGGAAAGCCATGGCCAAAGACCAGTCGGTTGCCGACGCGTTGAACCCTCCCGCACCAACACCCAAACCTGGGGAGAAGGTCCAACCGACCCCGGCACCCACGCAGGTGGTCACTGTCGACCAGATGCAGGCCGACAGTCAGGTGTGCGCCAGCTGATGAGCCTGCCTCCCAGCTTCGGCCCAGGCCAGGACCCCCAACCCACCGCACCAGCGGTGCCCGCAGGATCGCCACCACCGTCGTTCGCTCCCCGCAGCGCACCTGCGCCCACCGCACTGCCTGCTACGCCCGCCACGCCGCCCGGACCTCCCCCTACGTCACCACGTGCTCCAGGCACCCGCCCGCCGGGACGTGGCAGCCGTCGGCGGACGATTGTGTGGACGCTGGTGGTGCTGCTCGTCCTCGCGCTGGCCTGGCCTGTGGGCCTGGCGCTGTGGGCCAACGGCCGGATCCAGAAGGTCGACGGTATGAACCTGCGCGGTGGCGGACCGGGCACCACGTACCTGATCGCCGGGTCCGACGAACGCGACGGTGGTATCGCCGACGACGGCACGACGGGGTCGCGGGCGGACACGATCCTTGTCCTGCACGTTCCCGACCGCGGGACGACCTCTCTCATCTCCTTGCCCCGGGACACCTACGTGGACATCCCCGGTCACGGCCCGGCCAAGCTCAACGCCGCGACCGTCTACGGAGGTTCGGCACTGCTCGTGGTGGCCGTCGAGCAGATCACCGGGCTGAAGGTCGACCACTACGTCGAGATCGGTATGGGCGGGGTCAAAGATGTCGTCGACGCTGTCGGCGGGGTGGAGCTGTGCTGGGACGCCGACGTCAACGACGCCGACTCGCAGATGGTGTGGACTGCCGGGTGCCACAAGGCCGACGGCGCCACCGCCCTGGCCTTCTCGCGTATGCGCAAATCTGACCCCACCGGTGATATCGGCCGTGGGCTGCGCCAACGCCAGGTCGTCGGCGCGGTGATGAACAAGGTCAACCCCACCGCGCTGGTGTTCCGCCCCGACCAGCAGGTGTCCCTGGTCAGGGCCGCGACCGGCGCCCTGCGCGTGGACGGCAGCACCAACGTCGTCACCCTCGGACGCCTCGCCATGGCGTTCCGCACGGCCAACGGGCCCGACGGAGTCACCGGCACACCCCCGATCAAGTCCCTGGACTACCGCCCGGGGAACGTCGGCTCGAGCGTCCTGCTCGACCCCGACACCTCTCCCGCCTTCTGGTCGGCCATCGCCAACGGCACCGTGCCGGCTGGCACCGTCGGCGGCGTCCCAGGCTAGCTTCCTGCGAGCTGGGCCCGCAGACGCTCCCCCTTGGCATCGGCAGCGGCACGCAGGCTGTCCTGGAAGGCGGCCATCGCCTCAGCCAGACGCTGGGCCTCGGCGTCGCCGCCAGCAGCCAGGATCCGCACCGCGAGCAGCCCAGCGTTACGCGCCCCACCGACCGACACGGTCGCCACAGGCACCCCCGCAGGCATCTGCACGATGGACAACAACGAGTCCAGCCCGTCCAGCTGGGCCAACGGCACCGGCACGCCGATGACCGGCAGCACTGTCACCGCGGCCAGCACCCCTGGCAGGTGCGCCGCTCCCCCTGCCCCGGCGATGATCGCCCGCAGCCCCCGCCCGGCGGCCTCCTGGCCGTAGGCGATCGCCTTGGCAGGCTGGCGGTGGGCCGAGACCACATCCACCTCGACGGGCACGTCGAACTCGGCCAGCGCCTGCGCCGCAGCCGACATCACCGGCCAGTCCGAGTCTGACCCCATGACGATCCCCACCAGTGCGCCCATCGTTACGTCCTCTCCTCGAACGGTCGTCCACAAACACCGACACCCTAGTGCCCTGGTGCACCTAAGACGTCGGGAAGGAGCGGCATAGGTATCCCTCGACACGTGCGGCACACCGAGAACACTCCACCGACCAACAACGCCCTCACCTCGCCAGACACGCCGAACCGCCTCGTGTTTGGCCGTGCGTCACCCGTCCGCTAGGCGCCCGGCCCCCACATTCGCGACGATCTCGGCTTACCATCTCCTGGTGACCACTACCAGGACAGCGCCGTCCGACACTGCGGCACCCACACGAGCCCCGTGGCTGCGGCGTGCCTGGTGGACCGAGATGGCGCAGTTCCTGACGGTCGGCGCCGTCGCCTTCTTGGTCGATATTGGGCTGTTCAACCTGCTGGTCTTCGGACCGGGGCACCTGCTGGGGCATATCCCCGTCAGGGCGAAGATCGTCGCGGCACTGGTCGCCACGCTGGTGTCGTGGCTGGGGAACCGGCACTGGACCTTCTCCGAGCGCCGCTCGCACCGGCGCAGGCTCGAGCTGGGTCTCTACGCGACGATCAACGCAGCAGCCCTGCTCATCGCCCCGGCCGTGCTGTACATCACCATCTACTGGGTCGGCGCGACAGGCCAGCTCGCCGCGAACGTGGCGGCCGTCGTGGGTATCGGTATCGGCACAGCGGTGCGCTACACCGGCTACAAGCTGTGGGTCTTCCCGTCGCGACCAGCACCGGCCCCGCTCGTCCAGGAGACACGCCCCTAGGGTGTGTCTCTTAACCCCCCGCACGCCGCGACGCGCCCGGCACGCACGCTGGCGGCGTTGCCGTCGTCGGCAGCACCTCCAGTGCTGCTCTCCTCCGTCGCCTTGCCAGCGCACGCACCGGACACGCCACGCTCGCACGGGGGGTTAAGAGACACACCCTAGGCCCGACGACGCCGCTCAGGGCGGGTGGCGACCGCAGGACCGACAGGCAGCACCTTGTCGGTGCGCAGCGCTGCGGGGACCTTGGCCAAGAACAAGGCGAACACCGCCGGACGACGCTGGGCCAGCTCGAGGCGACCACCGTCAGCCGATGCCAGGTCACGGGCCAGGGCCAGACCCAGGCCGGTACCGGCGCCAGAAGTCACGTCGCGCTCGAAGACCCGCGGCGCCAGGTCGTCGGGCACACCCAGACCCTCGTCAGCGACCTCGACGACGACCGAGCGGGCCGACGTACCAGGACGAGAGCGGACCGTCGTGGTGCCGCCGCCGTGCTTGAGCGAGTTCTCGATGAGCGTGGCCAGCACCTGGGCCAAGGCTCCGGGGGTCGCCAGCACCTCCAGCTCGCTGTCGCACGACATGACCAGCTGGCGTCCGGCATCGGCGAACGGCGCCGACCACTCCTCTTCTTGCTGGTGCAGCACCTCGGCCAGGGAGACTGCCTCCGTCGTGCCACCAGCGGCGTGCCGCGAGCTGGTCAGCAGGTCCCCGACCACACCGACGAGCCGTTCGACCTGCTCCAGGGAGATCCGCGCTTCTTCACGCACGTGGTCGTCGTCGGTGGCGCCCATGATCTCTTCCAGCCGCATGGACAGGGCAGTCAGCGGGGTGCGCAGCTGGTGGGAGGCGTCGGCGGCGAACTGGCGCTCGGCTGCCAGGCGCCCGGCCATACGGTCGGCGCTGCGGGCCAGCTCGGCCGCGACGAGGTCGATCTCCTCCACCCCTGACGGTTCCAGGTGCGGGCGCACCTGGCCCGACCCCAGCTGTTCGGCCGACGCAGCCAGGTACACCAGCGGTGCCGAGAGGCGGTTCGACTGCCAGATCGCCAAGGCGATACTCAATGCGAAAGCGACGAGGGCGGCAGCGACCACGAGACCGACCACCCGCGCCGAGAGCCAGAACACCTCCCACCACGAGCTCGAGACCACCACGAGCGCACCGTGGGCGGAAGACGCCCGGACCTCGACCAAGCGCCCGGCGACCCTCGGGCCAGCCTCCAGCCGGCGCCCCTCGGGGGTGATGACGGTGACGTGCCGGGTGACCTGGGCGTTGGTGTACGGGGCGAGCATGGTCTCGTCCAGCTTGAGACCTTTCTCAAGGCGCTCGTCCACGTCCCGGGCCAGTGACCCTGCGACGATCTGCAGCCCTTGGACCTGGTTCTGGCGCACCAGGTGCACCCCCAAGAACGCCAGCGGCACACCCAGCAGCACCACCGCGACCGAAAGGGTCGCGATCGTCGCCTGCAGGACGCGGAGCCGCATCAGCGCCCTTGGCCGGACTCCTCGAACCGGAAGCCCATCCCGCGCACCGTCGTGATGTACGACGGTGCGTTCGCGTCGTCACCGAGCTTGCGGCGCAGCCACGACACGTGCATGTCGAGAGTTTTCGTCGACCCGTTGGGGTCGGTGCCCCAGACCTCGCGCATGATCGTCTCACGCGGGACGACGGTGCCGGACGCGGCGACCAGCACCCGCAGCAGGTCGAACTCCTTGGCGGTCAGGTGCAGCTCGCGGCCACCTTGGAACGCCCGGTGCGCGGCGACGTCCACGCGAACGTCCTGGCTGGCCAGCTCTTCGCCCTCGCTGGGCTCGGCACCTGTGCGCCGCAGCAGGGCGCGCACCCGGGCGAGCAGCTCGGCGAGGCGGAACGGTTTGGTCACATAGTCGTCGGCCCCGGCGTCGAGCCCGACGACGAGGTCGACCTCGTCGGCGCGGGCAGTCAGCACCAGCACAGGGGTGGTCAGGCCCTGCGAGCGGATGGAGCGAGCGACGTCCAACCCGTCCATATCGGGCAGCCCGAGGTCAAGCACGACGAGGTCCACGCCAGGTGCGCCGTCGATCGCGCCTTGACCTGTGCCCTGGACCCGTACGTCGTAGCCCTCGCGGGCCAGCGCCCGAGCCAAAGGTTCAGCAATGGCTGGGTCATCTTCGACTAACAGAACACGTGTCACGGGCTCATCGTAAGTCATCACACGCCCACACTGTGCCCTGCCCGCGCAGAACCTTTGCCGTCCTGGCGCTCCAGCCCGGCGCCGCGCACCGGCACCTGGCCCGTGCTCGCGCCCGGGCGTGAGACGGGCTGAGGCGGGGAACGGACGCTCATCCACGAATGTGGCGGGTCGCTATACCAGAGGCGATGAACGTCTCGGGAGGGTTTCCGGGGCGAAAATCGTCCATTCTCTTCGCGTAGAGCACCGCGCCGCAGGACGGCTGCCGTAGGACACCCGCTCTGACTCCCCCGGGTTTACGCAGGTCACCGCCGTGACACACTGCCCGTACCTTCTGACGAGCCCCAGGACTAGGTCATGCGTCGGCAAAATGTGACGAATCTCACACTGTTTCGCAGGAACGACAGGCAAAATGTGGTTGTCCAGCAATCGTCAACATGTGAGGCTTGTCCCCGGAGTTAAGACCCCTCATGGCCGCCTCCGTCCCCCAACCTACGTGGTGGACTTCCTGCGGCCTCGAACTAGGAGCTACCACCGATGGACTGGCGTCACCGTGCCTCGTGCTTGGACGAGGACCCCGAGCTGTTCTTCCCGATCGGGAACACCGGCCCGGCACTGCAGCAGATCGAGCTGGCGAAGGCCGTATGCCGACGCTGTGATGTGGTCGACACCTGCCTGGCCTGGGCGATCGAGAACAACCAGGACGCCGGTGTGTGGGGCGCCTTGTCCGAAGACGAGCGCCGCGCCCTCAAGCGGCGCACCGCTCGCCAGCGCCGCGCCGCTGGCTAAGCCCTGGTGCAGCCAGACCGCCACACGCGCGACGATGCGCCGTGGCCCGTCTGGAACCTCTGACCAGTAGTTCTACACGACTGGCGACGCTGGTCTGGCGTGCAGCGGCGTCTTGATGACCACCGACGTGCCGCCTGCTGGACCGCGCTCCCACGAGATCGAACCGCCGAGCTCGTTGGCGACCAGCGTCGAGACGATCTGCGTGCCCAGCCCCGTCCCCGGCTGGGCGTCCAACCCCTCACCGTCGTCGACGACCTGCACATGCAGGTCGTCTGCGTCACGGTTGACCACGACCTGTACAGTCCCGGACCTGCCGTCTGCGAAACCGTGCTCGACGGCGTTGGTCACCAGCTCGGTGAGCACCAGTGCCAAGGCGGTGGCGTCCTCGGCGCTGACCTGCCCAAAGGTACCTTCCAGCACAGTGCGCACCTGGTTCTCGCGGGCGGTGATGTCCGCGGCGAGCCGCAGGGTGCGGCGCACCACCTCGTCGAACTCGACGGTCTCGTCCGAGGTCTGCGACAGCGTCTCGTGGACGACCGCGATCGTCGCCACCCGGCGCATGGCCTCTGCCAGGGCGGCGCGCACGTCCGGCGACGACACCCGCCGCGACTGCATACGCAGCAGCGCCGCCACCGTCTGCAGGTTGTTCTTCACCCGGTGGTGGATCTCACGTATCGTCGCGTCCTTGGTCACCAGCTGGCGTTCGCGACGGCGCAGCTCGGACACGTCCCGGCACAGCAGCACCGACCCGGTGCGGTGACCAGAGTCGGTCAGCGGCAAGGCACGCACCGCAACCGTCGCCGCCCGCGCCTTCACGTCAACCCCCCACGGCACCTCGCCGGCCAGCACTGAGCAGCCTTGCTCGTCCAGGTCGACCAGATCGGTGGTGGCCTCGACCAGGGTGCCGCCCACGAGGTTGCCGACCGACCCCAGCCGGTGGAAACACGACAACGCGTTCGGGCTGACGTAGATCACCTTCCCGTCGGCGTCGAGGCGCAGCATCCCGTCACCCACCCGCGGCGCACCGCTGTCTGGTCGACGGGCGGCGGTCTGCGGGTACTCACCGCGGGCGACCATGGCCACGAGGTTGTCCGCCGCCTCCACGTAGTTCAGCTCCAGCCGGCTCGGGGTGCGCGCCCCGCCGTAGTTCGCATGGCGCGCCATCACCGCCACAGCGCGGCCGTCGTTGACGACTGGCACCGCCTCTTCGCGGATCGCCACGTCGCCGTACCGGCGCGGTTGGCGTGAGCGCAACGGCCGACGCTCGTTCAGCGCGGCTTGGAGCTGGACGCACTGGCCAGGAGCAGCGACTGACTCGACGATGTCGTAGTCGTACACCGTCGACCCGGTCGACGGCCGGCACTGCGCGATGGCGACGAACCTGCCGTCACCTGTCGGCAACCACAGCACCAGGTCAGCGAACGCCAGGTCGCACAGCACCTGCCAGTCCCCGGTGAGCAGCTGGAGCCATTCGACGTCGGCGGGCGCCAACGGCCCGTAACGCTCAGCGAGCACAGAAAGCGTCGGCACACGACCAGCGTACGGCCAGGTACGGCTAGGGCATGTCTCACAACCCTGCGTGCGAGCGAGACACCCTAGGGGTACAGGCCGCGGATCCGGTGGGCCTGTGCCACGCGGCCCACGCCGATGACCGTCGCCGCGTCGCGCATGGACAGCCCTTCGCTGCGTGACCGCGCGGCGACAGCGTCGTAGGCGGTGCGCATACGTTGGCCGAGACGCTCGGTGATCTCGGCCTCGGTCCACCAGTACGCCTGGTTGGCCTGGACCCACTCGAAGTAGGAGACCACGACACCACCAGCGTTGGCCAGGACGTCAGGCACCACCTGGACACCACGGTCGGCCAGCACCCGGTCGCCTTCGACCGTCGTGGGGCCGTTAGCGCCTTCGACGACCCAACGGGCCTTGACCTGGGAGGCGACCTCCGCACCGATCGCACCAGCCACAGCAGCGGGGATGAGCACGTCGACGTCAGCGGTGAGCACCGCGGCGTGGTCGACCGGGTCGCCGCCGTCGAACCCCACGACCTTTCCGGTCGCGGCGGTGTGCGCCATGAGGGCAGGGATGTCCAGACCGTCGGGGTTGACGACCGCACCGAACTGGTCGGAGATGGCCGTGACGGACGCACCCATGGAGTGCAGCATCGCCGCGGCGTGCGACCCGACTTTGCCGAACCCCTGGATAGCCACCTTGACCTCGGACAACGCCACCCCTGCGTCGGTCAGGGCGGCGTCGGCCACGTCCACGACACCACGTGAGGTGGCTGTGGCCCGGCCCAGCGATCCGCCGATGGCCAGCGGTTTGCCTGTGGTCACCGCGGGGATGGTGTACCCGGCGTTGACCGAGAACGTGTCCATGATCCAGCCCATGGTGCGTTCGTCGGTCCCCACGTCCGGAGCCATGATGTCGCGCTCAGGGCCGATCATCGGCATGATCTCCGAGGTGAACCGGCGGGTGGTGCGTTCGAGCTCGCCGAGCGAGTGGGTCAGCGGGTCTATCGTCACCCCGCCTTTGGCCCCGCCGTAGGGAACATCGACCAGGGCGCACTTCCACGTCATCCACATGGCCAGGGCCCGCACCTCGTCCATGTCGACCGCGGCCGAGTAGCGCAGCCCACCTTTGCCGGGCCCCCGTGAGATGTTGTGCTGCACCCGGTACCCGTGCAGCAGCTCGAAAGACCCGTCGTCGCGTCGCAGCGGCACGGCGACCCGCATCTCCCGTCGTGGGGTGGCGAGCATCTCGTGCACCCCGGCGTCGTACCCCAGGATCTCGACAGCAGCGGCGAGCTGGGCCTGTGCGGTGGCAAGAGCAGAAGTGTCCATACACCTACCCTGCCACTGCGGTGCAGCGACGACCAGGACCAGGTCAGTGCGTGTTCAGGTCCGCCACCGCCTCAGGGCCGCCTGCGAGCAGGGCGACAAACCCGTCTTCGTCGAGGATGGGACGGCCCAGGTCACGGGCCTTGGTCTCCTTGGACCCGGCGTTAGCGCCGATGACGACATAATCGGTGTTCTTCGACACCGACCCAGCAGCTTTGCCGCCGCGGGTGATGATGGCCTCTTTGGCGCTGTCGCGGGTGAAACCTTCCAGCGACCCGGTCACCACGACGGTCAGACCCTCCAACGTGCGCTCGACGGACTCGTCACGCGCGTCGGCCATCACCATCCCGGCACGCGACCAACGGGTGACGATATCGCGGTGCCAGTCGCTGTCCGGCCCGGTCAGCCAGTCCACGACAGATTCGGCGATGGTCTGGCCGATCCCTTCCACCTGCGACAACCGGTCGATCGCCACAGCACGTCGGACCAGGTCAGGCTCAGGTTCGTCACCGATGCTCCCGCCGACGACCAGATCCCACAACGCCGCCATCGACCCCAGCTCGGTGGCCATCGCCCGTGAGGCGGTCGGCCCGACGTTGCGCACCGACAACGACACCAGCACCCGCCACAGCTCTTTGGCCTTGGCGGCGTCCAGCTCGTCGAGCAGCGTGACAGCCGTGGCGGACGGTTCCCACGCGGGCAGCTCGCGGCCCTGTGCGGCAGCCTCCGCCTGGGCGGCACGGGTGTGTTTGAGGGTGCGGCGGAAAGGAGCGCGACGACGTTCGGTCCCGTCGTCGTCGACCCGTGGCAGACCTGTCTCCGGGTCGCGCACCACCACCTCCACCTGCGCCAACGTCGCCAGGCTGGTAGCGCGGACCGCCTCCTTGACGTCGTCGGGGGCGTCGAGCGGGTACCGGACGAGGTCGAACAGGTCGGCCTCGTTGACCAGCGGCGGGGTGGACGGGGCCTCAGGCTGGGTCAGCGCGGCGGCGGTGATCTCCCCCAGCGCCTCGATGTCCAAGGCTCCGCGCGACCCGATGTGCTCGACACGTCCGCGTACCTGGGCTGGGCAGGTCCGGGCGTTGGGGCAGCGCAGGTCCACATCCCCCTCACGCCCCGGGCGCAAAGTGGAACCGCACTCGGGGCACACGGTGGGCATGACGAACTCACGCCGAGGAGTGCCGTCGTCGGGGGCGGCAGGGGCAGGCCCGAGGATCTCGGGGATGACGTCGCCTGCTTTGCGCAGCACGACCATGTCACCGATCCGCACCCCTTTGGCCTTGACCACGTCCTGGTTGTGCAACGTGGCCTGCCGTACCGTCGACCCGGCGACGAACACCGGTTCCATCACCGCGTACGGGGTGGCCCGCCCGGTGCGCCCCACCGCGACCTTGATATCCACCAGCCGGGTGTTGACCTCTTCCGGCGGGTACTTGTAGGCGATCGCCCACCGCGGCGCCCGGCTGGTGGCGCCCAGGGCCCGCTGGTCGGCGAGCTCGTCGACCTTGACGACGAACCCGTCGATATCGTGCTCCACGTCGTGGCGGTGCTCACCGTGGTAGGCCACGGCGGCCTGCACGTCGGCCACGCAGGTGAGCACCTGGGTGTGCGAAGACGTCGGCAACCCCCATGCTGCGAGCAGGTCGTACACCTGCGACTGCCGGGTGATGTCAGCGTGCGCCGACCCCGCAGGCCAGCGCAGCGCACCGATCCCGTGGGCGTACATCCGCAGCGGACGCGTCGCCGTGACCCGGGGGTCTTTTTGCCGCAGCGACCCGGCGGCAGCGTTGCGCGGGTTGGCGAACGGAGCCTTGCCCGCGGCGACCTGCGCGGCATTGAGCTCGGCGAACTGGACAGTCGGCAAGAACACCTCACCACGCACCTCGAGCGTCTCGGGGTGGTCGGCCGGGTCCCCCGCCAGCTGGGCCGGGATCGTCGCGATCGTCCGCACGTTGAGCGTGACGTCCTCGCCGGTGCGCCCGTCCCCGCGGGTGGCAGCCCGCACCAACCGCCCGTGCTCGTACAGCAGCGCGACAGCCAGCCCGTCGATCTTCAGCTCGCACAACCAGTGGGCGGTGGTCCCCTCCAGGTCCCGTTCCACCCGCGCCGCCCACGCCCCCAGCTCGTCGTCGGAGAACACATTGTCCAGCGACAGCATCCGCTCCACATGCGTCACCGTCGCGAAGTCCGTGGAGAACGTCCCCCCCACCCGCTGTGTCGGCGAGTCCGACCCCGCCAGCTGCGGGTACTGGGCCTCGAGCGCCATGAGCTCGCGCATCCGCGCGTCGTAGTCCGCGTCCGACGAGCTCGGAGCATCACGCACGTAGTACGCGAACTGGTCGTCCTCGATCTGGCTGGCAAGCTCAGCCCACCGCTGGCGGGCCGTCGTCGGAACACTCTGCGTATCACTCACCCCCCCATCTAAGCCGACCCAGCGTCCTCCCGTGTCCCCTCCCCTTCACCCGTCCGTGATGGGGTGCTCGCCGAGGTGCGAACAAGATCGCGTCGTGCGAACCTCCGCGTTCGCACCACCATCACGTTCGCATGGTGCGTAGCCCTCGTGTCCCCCGTCAGCCCCGGGCGAGGACGTGGCGGACGAAGTCGCGCGGGCCAATGACCAGACGCCCGTTCCAGCTCGGTCCCACGTCGAGCAGGTGGTGGTCGCTGGTGACGATGATGAGCGCGTCGACAGCAGGATCCTTGGCCAACGAGACGATGAGGTTGTCCTCGTAGTCACTGATGCCGTGGTCGCGGGCCTGCGGTTCGATAACCGCACCCCCGGAGAACTCACACATGTCGACGACCGCGGCAACGAACGCCTCAACGACCTGCTCGCTCTGCCCGACGTCACGCATCACCCGGGCGACGTTGTGCAAGATATGCGGCGACACGAACAGCCGAAAGCGTGCGGTGAATGCCAGCGAGACGGCGTCGGCAGCAGGATTGTCGGTCGTCGGGGGGACGTCAGGCAGCAAAGGCCAGCTGCCGTCGTCACCGAGGATGTAATCGAGGTAGACGTTGACGTCGAAGACCACACCCGTGGCTGGGTCGATCACTGCCCAGCACTGCGGCGCACGAGCTCCAGGACCTCTTCGGTCGAGTAGCGGCGACCACCGCGTTCCCCACGCGCCTGCTCACGCAACGCGTGCATCCGCTCCAGACGCAACCGACCCTGGTAGTCGCGCACCGCCAGCCTCAGGAACTCGCTGCGGTTCCCGTGCCCGAAGTGCTCCACGACCTCGTCGAGCGCCGGACGCAGGTCCTCAGAGACCGCGATCCCCACCGTCTTCGCGACCATCACCCCTCCCGTTGCCTATACATAATCAACTCAACCCCAGTGTAGCAGGCGGTGGACAATGGGGACGGTTCCTATGTCTTGCCTGGTCAGAAGGGTGGTGGAACGTCGTCGCGGATCATCGGGACTGGTCGGCGACGCGGGATCCCGCCGTCCCGGCCCATGCCAAACGCCCAAAAACCACGTGCGACCAGGCAGGACATAGGAACCGTCCCCACCGTCTTGCCCGGCGTCGGCAGGACGGGTCAGGGGTGGTCGGCCAGGACGAAGCCGGACATGTTGGTGGTCATCTGGGTGGACGCTTCGGTGAGGGCGGTCGAGGCGGACGAGAGGTCTTTGGTGGTGGACGCTGTGCCTTGTGCAGCCTGGGCGATAGCGGCCAGGTGCGCGGTGATCTCGTCGGCGCCGGTGGCGGACTGACCGGCTGAGCGGGCGACCTGCTCGGTGGTGGCGTTCTGCTGGGCGACCGCCTCGGCGATCGTCGCCTGGTGCTCGTTGACCTGTTCGACGGCAGTGGCGATCTGGGCGATGGATGCTGCGGTGGACAACGCCGCCTCCTGGGTCGCGGTGACGCGGGTGGTGATGTCCACGGTGGCTGCCGACGTGGCGTCGGCCAGGTCTTTGACCTCGCCGGCCACGACGGCGAACCCGCGGCCAGCCTCTCCGGCCCTGGCCGCCTCGATCGTGGCGTTCAGCGCCAGCAACCGGGTCTGGGCAGCGATCGCGTTGATGGTGGAGACCACGTCGCCGATCTGCTCCGAGGCTGCGCTGAACTGGTCGATCTCGTTCCTGGCCTGACCGGCAGCAGCCACCGCCTGGGCCGCCTGGTCGGCGGCCTGCTGGGCGGAGGCGGCGATACGAGCGATCGACGTGCCCATCTGCTCGGCCGCGACGGCGACCTGCTGGGTCTCAGTCGTCACTTGCTGGGCGGCGTCCACGGCAACAGCTGTCTGCGCGCCGGTCTGTTCCAAGACCTCCGACAGCGTGCGCTGGTCACGTTCGAGCGCTTGTGCGGCACCGGCGACGACCCCGGCGGTGCGCCGCGCCCCCACGATCACCGTCGCCAGCCCGGTCCGGGCCTGGTTCACCGCGCTCGACAGTGTGGCGATCTCGTCACGCCCGTCCACAGGCACGTCCACGGTGAGGTCGCCGTCAGCCATCGCCGTCAGCGACTGGACCGCAGCAGTGAGGGGGTGCCGGATCGACCGGCTGGTGATGGTCACCACGACGATCGTCACCAACCAGCCCAGCAGCCCCAGCCCGATCGCCAGCCACCGGGTGACCGTCGATGCCCGTTCCGCGTCGGCCTCGGCCGTGGTCCGCTGGCCTTGCAGCGACTCGGTGAGGGCCCCGGTGGTGTCCAGCAGGTCAGCCCACGCGGTGTCCAGCGGCCCGTTCACCGTGTCGTTGGCCCGGAGCGGAGAGTCCGGGTCGCCGGTGGCCAGGTCGGCGACCATCTCGTCGTACAGCTCGAAGTATGTGACCCACTGCTCGTGCAGCGTCGCCTGCAGCGCGGCATCGCTCCCGGTCAGTTCGCTGGCGTCGAGCGTCGCCAGGGCTGTGGCCACCTCGTCGCGCGAGGCTTGAATACCGACGATGTTGTAGGCGTCGTCGGCGGCAGCTTCGGCTGGACCGAGGACGAACGCGTCGGCGATGACATATCCCATCCACCCGGCGATATCCGCGTCCAGGTAGGCGAGCTCTTGGACGACCTGGATCTGGTCGGTCAGCTGCGAGCTGCGCACGTTCGCCCGGTGCTGCGCCGGCGACCCCACCATCGGGACCGCCACCACCGCCACAATCATCACCGCGACCAGCACCGCGAGCAGAATCATGCGCGTGCGAATTGTCAGGCGGTTCATCGACCTCTCCCGTCCCTCCCTCCCCCACATCATCGGATGACGGCCAGCGCCGGTGAGCAAACTCCGCGGAGAACGAACGGCCCTTGACGAGCCGACAACGGTCGCGGGGCCTGCCAGACCGACGCTGGCGGAGGTACGATCCGGCGATGGTGCACGCCGACAAGTCATCGGCAGTCCAGGCTACGATCGAGGACCTGTGACAGGTCGTGGCAGACAGTGGCATGACGTCTGCCGCCGGCTCTTCCAGCCTCTTGTTCGACCTGCTCACAAATGGCGGGAGGACCGGTGGTCGACCGCTCGGACTGCGAGTTCGTCCGGCTCCACCGAGACGACAACCACACCCACAGCGTTCCAGGTGGCTCCGGGGGACAAGGCAGGGCCCAGGCCACGCCGGGGGTCGGCCTGAGAGACGGCGACCCGCGTCCTAACTGATCGACGTCGCCCGAAACCCAAGACCGAAACCGGTGCCGACCGAAACCTCCCCAGACCGTTTACGGACCGTGGTAGAATGGAGGCACCACGAGAGAGGTCCGCTGATGAGTTCGACGACAGTCGCCAGCCCAGTCGAAGCGCAGATCGCGTTCGCCGACGCCGCGCTGGGCATGGCCGGGCACGACCTGAGCGACCCGGTGCTGCGCGACATCCTCCGTCAGGTCGTGGCAGGCCAGATCACCAGGGAGCAGGGCGCCGAACTGGCACGTCGCCACGTCGAGGCCCGCTGACAGACCCCAGGAACCCTCGCGCATAGAGGACGGTGAGCGGGCTTCGAGCCCGGACCGTCAGTCCGCCAGCGGGCTCCTGCGAAAGAGACACGACCATGGCCAAGCCGATCCGGACCTGGGACGACTACTACGTGCCTGGCACGACCGTGCTGCGCAACCTGTACGGGTACACCGACCAGGCGACGCTCACCGCGCGCGAGGAGTACGACACCGCGGTGCGGCTCGCCGAGCTGGCCGCCCGTCCGATCAAGGGGCGGTTCGACTACGCGCACATGAAGGCGATCCACCGGCACATCTTCCAAGACGTGTACCCGTGGGCCGGGAAGGAGCGGGTCGGCCCGGTGGGCGCGTTCATGACCAAGGACGGTCCCGACGTCGTACGTTTCGCACCAGGCGACCCGGACGCTCCCACCACCGTCTACGCCTACTACCCGGCTGGTGCGGGCCTGAGGGCCGCTGCCGAAGAGCAGTACGCACGCCTGGCGGCCAAGGACCTGCTGCGCGGCCTGGAGCACAAGGAGTTCGTGACCGAGCTCGCCGAGGTCTGGGGAGAGCTCAACGTGATCCACAGCTTCAGGGAAGGCAACACCCGCACCCAGGCCGTGTTCTTCTCCTGGCTGGCCGAGCAAGCCGGGTACCGCATCGCCACCGACCGCATGGGACCAGGGATGCCGTTGCGCGACCGGTTTGTCGCGGCGCGGTTCTACAGCCAGGCCACTGGAGACAACGCCCACCTGGTCGAGGTGCTCGCCGAGGCGGTCGAGCCCATCAGCCCGCAGGACCGACGCGCCCCACGACAGCGGCGTACCGGTCGCCAGACCAAACGTCCAGGAGAAGACCAGTGACCACCGTGGGGTACGCACGGGTGTCCACCCGCGAGCAGGACCCGGCCGCGCAAGAGGCCGAGCTGCGGGCGGCCGGGGCCGAGAGGGTCTTCGTCGACCACGGCGTGTCGGCCACCCTGGCCGACCGCCCCCAATGGAGCGCGTGCCTGGACTGGCTGCGCTCTGGCGACACCCTGGTGATCCGGGCGCTGGACCGCGTCGCAGGCACCGAAGCCCTGGCGATCGAGATCATCGGGGACCTGGGCAGGCGCGGGGTTCGGCTCAAGAGCCTGACCGAACCGTTCGTCGACATCGACACCTCCACCCCCATGGGCGAGGCCATCGTCGGCATCATGGCCGTCCTGGCCCAGCTGCGCGTGGCCACGATCCGCGAGAACACCAGACGCGGACTGGCCCACGCCCGCGCGCAGGGCCGCGTCGGCGGCCGACCGTCGGTGATGACGCCCGAACGCACCGCTGCCGCGGCCAAGATGCGAGCCGATGGACACACCTTCGACCACATCGCGAAGGTCCTCGGCGTCGGCCGGTCCTCGGTCTCCCGAGCCCTCGACAGGACCACCGAGAGCACCGAGGCCAAGCCAGCCCGACACCTTGGCTCGACGAGGTAGAAGACTTCCCGCCCTGCGCGCCACCGCACCGGCTCAACACCACCCTTGACGCTCGACCATAGGCCGATCCAGACACTTCGTGCCCTACGCACCGGCGACCGGCTCTCCGAACGATCCGGAAGGCTGGACGAAAAAGATCGACACCTACATCACCGAACTCGTACAACGTCGATAGCCGCGGCGTCGCCGTCGTTGGCTGACGAGGTCAAAGACCTGGCGGCACCCTCATGGGCTGGCTTGGGCCGGGTGGACGACGAACTGGTCGAAGGCGGCGGCTGGGTCCTCGTCTTCGCACACGAGAACGACGACTCCCGCCTCGTACAGGTTGTTCTCCGAGAACAACTCTATGCGCAAGATCTCGAGAACCGTCGCAACCTCCACAACGGGGCGCTCAGCAACCATGAACAGCACCATCGAGTTGTCGGCGTCGTCGAGGTAGTCGTACCCGTTGTCCGTGACCCGTCCGTGCGTGAGTTCGGCGATCCTGTCCGGCACGACATACCTCAAGTCCAGGTCAGGGTTGTCCAGCGCACCAGGAACCAGCTTCAGTGCAATGCCTCCCATAACCTTAATCCTCTCAGCGATCTGAGGCGTGGAGCACGCCGACCCGGCCCACACCGACTGTGCAGTCGTCGTCACGGACTGCGAAGCGGAGACCCTCCTCCAGAGGAAGCGGGAGCGTGAGGGTCACACGGATCGTCGCACTGGTGCCGGGGACGACCTTGTCGGTGCCGTCGGGCAGGGTGACAACACCCGCGACACCAGCCGTTCGGACGTAGAACTGCATTGGCTGGTCTGAGAAAACCGGGATGGGCCGACCACCTTCTTCCTCGGTCAGGATGTAGACCAGGCCTTCGAACTCGGTGGACGCTGTGACGGACCCAGGCGCCGCGAGGATCTGGCCGTGTGTCACATCGTGCGTAGCCAGCCACAGGCCTGCCACGTCACCAGCCTGCAGCGAGTCGATTGTCGTTCGGTACGCCTCGATCGCTGCCACGGTAGTGGTGAGTGGCTCGTCCCGGAACCCCACGACCTCGATTTCTGCGCCAACCTCCACCCGACCCCGCTCAACCCAACCCGTGACCATCGCGCCACGGTCGGCAACCGGGATGACGTCCTCGACCGCCATGAGGAAGGGCTGGTCAAGCTCACGTGGCAGCTCAGGGACGTTGTCAAGCGCGTCCAGCAGGTTCTCGACCGACCTGGTCCACTCCGGATCGCTTTGCAACGCCATGAGCCCCGACACCCGGATCACCTGCGCCTCGTCACCAGGGAAGCCCTGTTCGGTCAGCGCCGCCCTCACCTCGCGCTCAGCTGCATCAAGCCTCTCGGCGCTCTGGCCGTCAGCCTTGGTCAAGGCCACGACCAGGGACGGCACCCCCACCTGCCGCGCAAGGCCCATGTGTTCCACCGTCTCGGACACCACACCATCGGACGCAGCAACCACCAAGATCGCGATGTCCAGGTCCAAAAAGGCGATCATGTTCCTCACGAAGAATCGCCCAGGAGAATCAAGATGCTCGTAGTAACGATTCTCAGTCTGATACTCCACGGCCGCGACGCCATGACCATCAGGCTCGAGCGCGTCAACCGGCACGAACACGTTGAGTTCAGAGTGTCGGTCGTGAAGGAGTTTAGTCATGGCAGCCGTGAGAACCGTCTTTCCGTGGCCAACGTGCCCAATCGTCCCAACTGTCATGTACGACTTTCTCACCTGCACGTTCTGTACCTCTCGTCCGGGTCGTCAGGCTGCTGAGACGTGCGGATCAATCGCAGTCCTGGTAGCCGCCCAGTGCGCCACATGTGACGCACCTGAAGATGTAGGCCGTTGGTGATCCGTCTTTGTCAAGTTCTCTCATGAATGTTTCGAATTCTGGACCATCAGACAACCCGGTGTCCTCGCGGATGGCATCGACAGCCTGTTGGCCAAGCGACAACAACTCGTCCCTGCCTGCACGGCCGATATATGCAGCGGCGGCGTCGCAGTGGGTCCACCAGCGCTCTTGCTGCCAACCAGAAAAACCGGGCGTACGATAAGCGACCTCTTCGATGACGTCGTCAGACACCGGGTCCCACTCACCGTGGCCTCCGATCCCGTCTTCGTCTGTGAACGAGGCGTCGAATTTCTCGTGCGCGGACCCGTCGGCGATGCACCACGGGCACAGAGCCTCGTCAAGCTCCTCCTCTGAATAGACGGGGCCTATATAGATGTAGCCTCTTGCTCTCTCGCAGCACTCGCACTCGTCGTCGGACTCGACGACAGCTCCTGTTGCCAGCGGGTCGGGATGGTATTTGAACTCTGGAAGCGCCACTGCTGCTCCAATTCCGGTCGTTCCAGGCCGGGGCAACACAGACCCGCGCCCGCGGCAGATCCTATACCTCGTGGTGCTCCAGGTCAGGGGTTGTGGGGGCGGACGAGGCGGTTCTCGTAGGCGGCGATGACGAGCTGGGCACGGTCGTGGGCGCCGAGCTTGGTCATGATGCGGTTGATGTGGGTTTTGGCGGTGTGGGGGGAGATGACGAGGGCGTCGGCGATCTCGTCGTTGGACATACCTGCGCCTACTTTGGTGAGGACTTCTCGCTCGCGGTCGGTGAGGTGTTCCAGGGCTGCGGGGGTCTGGGGATCGGAGTCTGGGTTGACGTAGCGGTTGATGAGGCTGCGGGTGGCGGCTGGGGACAACAGGGCGTCGCCTTGGTGGACGGACCGGATGGCGTCGGTGATCTGGTCGGGTTCGCAGCCTTTGCCGATGAAACCGGAGGCTCCGGCGCGCAGGGCGCCGATGATGTACTGGTCTTCTTCGAACGTCGTCAGGACCAGGACGCGGACGTCGGACAGTGCCGGGTCGGAGCAGATCGTGCGTGTGGCAGCGATACCGTCGGTGCCGGGCATACGGATATCCATGCAGACCACGTCGGGGCGCAGACGTCGGGCGAGCTCGACGGCGCGCTGGCCGTTGGCGGCCTCACCGACGACAGCCAGGTCGTCGGCCTGCGAGACCAGGTCGGTGATCGCCGAGCGGATGAGCGTCTGGTCGTCGACGACGAGCACGCTGATCATGGATGCTCCTGGGGGCGGGCGTCGGCACGTTGGTGGGCACGGGTGACGGTGGGCAGGTCTGCGACGACCTGCCAGGTGCCGGAACCGTCGTCATACCCGGTCGACAAGGTGCCCCGCACGGACTCGACCCGTTCGCGCATACCGGTCAGACCGTTGCCGGTGCCCAATGCCAAGGCGTCGCTCAGCGCCGCGGAGGGGTCGTCGTGGCCCGCAGCCGGGTTGGCGACGGTGATGCGCAACATGCCGGGTAGGTACTGCACCTGCACGTGCGCTCGGCGCTCGCTGCCGTGCTTGTGGGCGTTGGTCAGCGCCTCGGCGACGACACGAAGAGCTGTGACGTCGACCGCGGCGGGCAGCTCGTACACATCCCCGTCAGTGCAGACGGTCACGTCCAGGCCGTGGGTCTGGAAGTCGCGCACGACGTCGTCGAGCTGGGCCAGGCCACCGGTGGCGTCGGCCGTGGACGGGTCACGTAACGTCGCCAGCAGGTCGCCGATCTCGGCCAGGACGGTGCGGGCGGAGTCGCGCACCACCACCAACGACTTCTCCGCGTCGTCGGGACGGTCCCGCAGCGCCGCCGACGCGACACCAGCGTGCAGGTTGATGACAGCGATCTGGTGGGCGACGACGTCGTGCAGGTCGCGGGCGATGGCAAGCCGGTCTTCGGCGACACGCTGACGGGCCAGGGCCTCACGTGTGCGCTCGGCACGTTCGGCCCGTTCGGTGATCGCGGCGACGTGCGCGCGCTGGGTGCGTATCGCGTCGCCCAGCACACCGCCCAGCAGCACCACGAGCATATGCGGTGCTCCTGGCCCGTCCGACGCCCACCGGCTGTGCTCCGCCGGACCCCCAGGGTTGGACATGGTGTGCCCGTCGACAGCGACCCACGCGCCGACGAGCATCCCGGCGGCGACGGCGACGGTGGTGACCGTCGCCCGCGTGCGGGTGGTGCGCAGCGTCACGGCGTAGGTGGCCACAGCGGCAGCGACGGAGACACCCGCGTTGAACACACCGAGCGGGAGGCTGACCAGGGCCAAGACGACGATCACGGCCAGCACGGCACGCGGTGCCCGTCGCCGTGCGAGCAGCACCGCGGCAGCGGCTGCGTTGAGGACCAGCACCCGCAGGTCCCACACGACCCCCTGTTCGGGGTAGGTGTGCACCCCAGCGGGAAGGACCACGACCGCGGTCGCGACCACGTGACCACACACAGCGCGGACACGTCGCGCCGTGGTGCTGGTCACGCGGCTCATTGGTCCAGCATGTCGCACGTGGGGGCACGCGCGCGTCCTGCCGGGGGCGTAGGCGTCGTACTCTTTCCGCAGTATCCAGGTGACCACTGGCAGGGGATCTCGCAGGCAGTCGGTCTGGTCACACTGTGAGCACTGACTGGAAGGACGATGACGTGACACCACTGATCGGTGTGGAGAACCTGCACAAGACCTACGGGTCCGGCGCCACGGCGTGCGAGGCGCTGCGGGGTGTGAGCCTGGATATCGCCGAGGGCGAGTCGTTGGCTATCGTCGGCAAATCTGGGTCGGGGAAATCGACCCTCATGCACCTGCTCGCGCTGCTGGACCGGCCGACGTCCGGGACGATCACGCTCGACGGCGCTGACACTGCCGCTCTGAGCCGCAAAGAGCTGAACCGGACGCGTAACCAGGCGTTCGGGTTCGTGTTCCAGCAGTTCTTCCTCAACGCGTCGGCCAGCGTGCTGGACAATGTCACGCTGCCGCTGATGATCGCCGGCCAGAGCGCACGCACGCGCAACACCCAGGCGATGGCGGCGCTGGCACAGCTAGGGCTGGAGGACAAGGCGCACAACAAGGCCAAGGACCTGTCAGGCGGGCAGATGCAACGTGTGGTGATCTGCCGGGCCCTCATCAACCAGCCGCGTGTCATCTTCGCCGACGAACCGACGGGGAACCTGGACTCGGCGACCGGGGCGACCGTCGAGAACATCTTGTTCGACCTCAACCGTGAGCAGGGCATCACGCTGGTGGTGGTCACCCACGACGAAGACGTCGCGGCACGCTGCGACCGGCGCATCGTCATCCGTGACGGTCTGCTGTGGACCGGAGAGCAGGTGGCCGCGTGAAACCCGTCGACATCGTCCGTACCGCGTTCGGCAACGCTTTCCGTGCCAAGCTCCGCACGAGCCTGACCGTGCTCGCGATCATCATCGGAGCGTTCACGCTGTCCCTGACCAACGGGATCGGGACAGGTATCAACAACTACATCTCCGACACGGTCGCTGGTATCGGCGTCGATGACGTCATGACCGTGACGAAAACTTCCGAGAGGGCCGGGTTCGACACTGGCCCAGCAGAATACGACCCGAACCAGCTGGCGGCCGGAGAAGGTGGCCCCCACGGAGGGCCGGGGCCCGTCGTCGGATTGACCTCCGACGATATCGACACGATCGCAGGTGTCGAAGGTGTCATCCGTGTGGCCCCCGTCAAGAACGTGTCGCTCGACTATGTCCAGCACGGCAACGGCAAGAAATACCAGCTCTCGCTGTCGCAGTTCGCGCCAGGGATGCGCGCCGAGCTCGCCGCCGGTTCCCAGATCGACCTGGAGGCGCACGAGGCACAGATCGTCCTGCCCGAGCCGTACCTCGAACCTCTCGGGTTCACGACCGCGGACGCCGCTGTCGGACGTGAGGTCACTCTCGCGGTGACCAACGTCACCGGTGCCCAGACCACGACGACGGCCACCATCGTGGGTGTCGCCGCACCGGGGATCGTGTCGGTGGCCGGGGCGATCCCCAACGACGTTCTGCTCAACACGCTGTTCGACCTGCAGTCCGTAGGCGCCGCTCCCGGCACGGCGGACCTGTTCGCCAGCGCCTCGGTGTGGTTTGACGCCAACGCTGGTGACGCGGCAACCACTGCCCTGCAAAAACGCCTGTCAGACGCCGGTTTCACCGCCACGACCCTGGCCGACCAGCTCGGCACGATGACGTCGGTCATCGACGTCATCGTGATGGTCCTGTCCGGGTTCGCCGTCATCGCCTTGCTCGCCGCGTCGATCGGCATCGTCAACACCCTGTACATGGCCGTCCAGGAACGAACCCGTGAGGTGGGTCTCATGAAAGCCATGGGCCTGTCCAGCGCCCGGGTGTTCGCCCTGTTCTCCGTCGAAGCTGTGGTGATCGGACTGCTGGGCAGCGCTCTGGGTGTCGCGGCAGCTGTCGTCGTCGGCAAGGCCGCCTCAGCAGCCCTGGCCAATTCTGTCCTGTCGGCGATGCCTGGCCTGTCCATCGTCGCTTTCAACCCCCTGACGGTCGCGCTAGTCGTCCTCGGGGTCATGGCCCTGGCCTTCCTCGCCGGCACCATGCCCGCCCTGCGTGCCGCCAAACAAGACCCCATCGCCTCCCTGCGTTACGAGTGACCAGCAACCCCACAAGGGTCTTACAGGGTCGAGCCCGTCGGCTTTGGTAACCCAAACGGTATGTGGGCCTGGGATTGTTC
This sequence comes from Micrococcales bacterium, assembly GCA_009779195.1. GTDB lineage: Bacteria > Actinomycetota > Actinomycetes > Actinomycetales > Cellulomonadaceae > Cellulomonas. The sequence continues at coordinate 5,371 of WRET01000037.1, read as the reverse complement.
GACAGTTATTTGATCTGTTCGACAGTTATGCTGTCGAACAGATCAAAGAACTGTCGAACAATCCTGGGGCGCGGGAAAGGCTGGACATCGGCCACCATGCTGGTTGACCACCTGGTGCACCCGGGCGTCGGCCGGGTCGAGCGTGGACGGGTCGGCAGGAGTGCTCTCGGTGTCTGGAGACAGCGACACCGGGTCCTCAAGGCCGTCGGCAGGCTCACCACGACCGCTGACGAGTCGGGCTTGGGCTGATCGACGACCAGGGATGTCAGTGGTCGGTGGCAGGGTGGGTCCACGACTTCGATCGTGGAGGGACCCAATGAACACCGAGATCGTTCCGGCAGGCCATGCTGCTGGACCGCCATCCCATGTCGTTGAGCAGGTGCATGCGCCTGACGCCGGAGGATAGGATCTGCGGGTTAGAGGGTATAGAATCTGCGGGTTAGAGAGTATAGGATCTGCGGGTTAGACCCATCTGGCCAGGGAAAACAGGAGGAGGGTCATGGTGGCTGCGTATCGCCGTCGGATCGTCGATACCGAGCTCGCGGAGCGCATGTCTGCTGCGGGGGCGGTGGTCATCGAGGGCCCGCGAGCCTGTGGCAAGACGGTGACCGCAGAGCAGGTCGCTCGCACCGACTACCGCTTCGACGTGGACGAGGGTGCACAGGCGTTGGTGTCGGCGGCGCCGGAGGTGTTGTTCGACGCGCCGACGCCGATCTTGTTCGACGAGTGGCAGCTTGCTCCCAAGGTGTGGAACCTCGTGCGGCGCGAGGTCGACGACCGGTCCCCGCTGCATGGCCAGTTCGTCCTCACCGGGTCTGCGACACCCCGCGACGACGTCGCGCGCCACACAGGCGCAGGTCGGATGTCTTTCATGCGGATGCGGCCCATGAGCCTGTTCGAGACGGGACACTCCACCGGTGAGGTCTCCTTGAGCGCGCTGTTCGACGGCGACTTACCGCCCACCAAAGACCCAGGGCTGACCGTCCCGCAGCTCATGGAACGGATCGTCGTCGGGGGCTGGCCGGGGCTTCTGGACGCCGACGTCACCACGGCCCAGAGGTGGGTACGCGACTATCTGGCCACGATCGTCGCCGATGTCCAGCGCCTCGATGGCCGTCGCCTGCCTGACCGGCTCCGGCGCCTCCTGGTCGCACTGGGTCGTTCGGTCGGCACGGACACCACGCTCAAGGCACTCGCGGCAGACGTGGGTGGTCGCGATGGACCCATCGACCGGGAGACCGCCGGTGCCTATCACGAAGCGCTCGCGCGTCTCATGGTCGTCGATGACGTGCCAGCCTGGGCACCTCACATGCGTTCGACCACACCGCTGCGCACATCTGCCACCCGCTTTCTCGCTGACCCGTCGCTCGGTGTTGGAGCCCTGTCCACCGGCCCAGACCAGCTGCTACGAGACCTCAACGCCGCCGGGTTCCACTTCGAGGCACTGGTCGTGCGTGACCTGCGTGTGTACACCCAGCGACTCGAGGGCAGGCTCGCGCACTGGCGTGACAACAACGGCCACGAGGTCGACATCATCGTGACGCTGGGCGACGGCCGGTGGGCCGCCCTGGAGGTCAAGATGAACCCGGACCACGTGGACCAGGCGGCAGCCTCTTTGTTGAGGTTCATCGACAAGGTCGACCTCACCAAAACGGGACAGCCTGCTTTCCTTGGTGTTGTCACGACCCGTTCTGCCGCGTACCGGCGCCCTGATGGTGTCTGCTGCCTTCCGGTCGCAACCCTTGGCCCCTAATTAGTGAGGATCGAGAAAACCCTGCGTTCCCAGACGGTGCCGCCGCTACCCTGGCCGCATGTCTGCCCCTGTCGCCTCCAGTGCACTTCGGTTGTGGACGATGCGCTCCGAAGATCTGCTCGCCTTGGCGCCGCGGGACCTGGATGCGCGCGTGCAGACCGCGATCGACGCCGGGTTCGCCCAGCAGGTATGGGTGACGGTGTCCCGCCTTCCTGACGTCGGCCTGGAACCTGCTGTGCACGAGGCCCTCGTCGTGGCGCGGGCACGCCTTCGACTCGCTGGGTACGGGCCTGGCACTGCGCAGGGCTGGCTCGCCGAGGCCAGAGGCATGGCTGCGGCTCGCGGCGCCGACCTGGACGCCATCGTGGACCTCGCTGGCTTGCGCGCAGACCTCGCACCGCCAGCACAGGTGGTCGACGGTTCACCCCCGACACCAGGGTGGACTTCGGCCCGCAGTGGTGGGTCGTGTGCCACTGCGGGCACCCAGGTGTGGAACACCGTTGTCGGTCCTGCTGCGACGAGCCGCCACCGTTCACCTGCACCGGCTGCGGCTGGCGCGACCGGCCAGACGACGCGCGACACCATCGCCCCCTGCTGCTCAAGACCGAGGTGAGCACCCTGGGGACGCTGTGGGCGTCCAACCGGCGCCACCTGGACCAGCTGCGCTGCTACGTCGCCGCGACTGTGCGCGACGAACCACCAGCAGGACGCGGTGAGTGTTGTGGCTTGGAACCCGCTGCCTGGTACGCCGGTCTCCCAGGCTGGGTCAAGGCCGCGAAGACCCGCACCCGGGTGCTCAAAGGAATCTCCAGACTCACGGCCATCGCCGACAGGTCCGGTCTGGACTGACGCCAGACGCCGTCGCCAGGCTCACAGCCATCGCCGAAGAAGCTGGGTCAAGGTCGTTGTGGCGGAGAGCGCGAGGGTGGGGAGGTGTCGGCGTACCATGAACTGCATGGACGCGCTGGGGGCTCGCACACGGAGGTGGCGGTGAAGACGTACCTACCGGTCGAACCTGGTCGTGTTGCGACGTTGGACAACTCACGTCCGACGTTCGTGGTTGACCGGCTCGACGACCTGAGCGGCCCGACCCAGGGCGTGGTCACGTTGCCGCTGGTCCTGGACTGGACCCCGGCCAACACCTACGACCTGTCGTGCGAACCGCGGGTGCGTCGGCTCTACGAGACCGTCCTGAGCGAGGCCCTGTCCGAAGACGACGTCCAGACCTACGTGGACAAGACCACCCTGGTCCGTCTGTGGCGCCGCCTGCGCCTGCCACCGCGGGTCCGCGTCGCCTGGGAGTCCGTCCACCCCGAACTGGCCGGGTAAGTGCTGTCGGGGTTCCACCTGCGAGTCTCGCAGGTCGTGCTGGTAGCGGTGGAGCCTCTGGGGTTTGCGCTGGGAGGTGGGTACGCGCTTCAGGTGCACGGGATCATTGACCGGCTCTCGACCGACCTCGATACCTATACCGCCACCATGGATGCGGACGTCTTCGACGCGGCCGAGTCGGCTGTGGTCGCAGCGCTGGAAGGTACCGGTCTCGGGGTGGATGTCGTGCGCAGCGATTCGTGGTTCCGGGCGCTGCGGGTCTACGACCTGGCCACCGACGAGGCTGTTGCGGTGGACCTTGGCTACGACTACCGCCAGCACGCCCCGGTGGCCATCGCAGGTATCGGCCCGGTCCTGGACATCGCCGATGTCGTCGTGGGGAAGGTCCGTGCGCTGTCGGACAGGCAGGCCGCCCGCGACTACCTTGACATCGACGCCATCCTGGCCACAGGCCGCTGGGACGTCGGCGCCCTGCAAGAAGTCCTCGCCAGTATCCGACCAGAGGCTGGTCCCCGTGGCATGGTCGAGCTGCTCGATGCTGCCGACACCGCCGAACCCGAGGAATACGCCGCATACGGTCTAGACGAATCCCAGGTGGCAAGCTTGGTGACGAGGCTCCGCGCTGCCGGTAGATGAACGGTGGCGCTACGCACGAAGGCTGTCGGAGAGTCGGTATGGCGTTTCGCAGGATGGGCACGTCACGGTGCTGAACAGGTGTGTCAGGTCCGCCACGGGCAGGCCGTACTGGCAGGCCAGCACCGATCCCTGGTGGCACAACTGGTTGTACAGCTCGCCCCACGCACTGTCGGTGTGGTTGTCGTCTCGGTGGAGCCGGACGAACTCGTAGTCCGACCGGTCGACCACCGGTCCTCCCGTCAGTTGGGCGAGCAGGTTGAACAAGAGGCTGGACGATCCGCTGGCCGTCGTCATGCCGCCGTCTGCCACGACATGCCGCAGGTCCATAATCGCTGCCTGGACCGCCGATGACGGGTTGGGGTGCGCCATCGTCGGATCGTACTCCCTCAGTCATCTCTCCCGGGCCTGCTCGCAATGCCACCGCGCCCGACGACGAAGGAAGGGATCTGCGGATCGAGCGCTAGATCTGCGGGTTGGGGACTAGAGGATCTGCGGGTTAGGCTGGGCTGACCAGCCAAGACATAGGAACCGTCCCCACTGTCTTGGAGCGGAGCCCTGGCGCATCAAGCCTGTTCGTTCGGCCCGCCACAGAGCGGGTGGGACGATGGTGCCGTGGAACAGCCTGAGGGACCGTTGCCGGTCGAGGTGGCAATCGAAAACCTGCGCCGGACGCTGTCTGCCGACCGTCGGATGGCAGACGACGCCGGGAATCTGCTGGACCTGCTGGCCCAGGTCGCGGGAGTGCCTGCCAGGACCACCCAGGTCAGAGCGGAGGGCTGGCGTCCTAGCACGACCGAGGAAGCTTGGGACGAGTTGTACAGCAAGCTGTATGACCCGGGGGGCGCCATGGCGGCAACGTGCTGTGCTGCACTGCCGGTCCTGGCCGCGTTGGCATGCACTGACGCCGCTCCGGTCGAGGCAATGATCATCGCCGGAGGGATCGTGGACACGTTCAGCCGGGAGGAGCTTGCTGCGTATTCTGCTGACAACGCCGTCCTGCGAGACGCGGCGGAACGTACGCTGACGACCCGGCTCACGACCCATCACGCCCTGTGCACCATCCAGGCGCTGGCAGCTTTCGAAGGTCTTGAGCCCTGGGGATGGGCGCTGACGTTCCTGGCCAGCGAAGACGGCATGACGACATGCCCGTCGTGCGGTGCTGACCTGTGGGCCACTATCCCCCCAGACGGTTCGGTGTCGCTGTCTCCAGACACCGAGATCACCCCGGCCGACCTGTCCACGCTCGACCCCGCCGACGCCCGGGTGTACCAGTTGGTCAACCAGTACGGTGGCCGCGAACGGAGGCGCCTCGTCGCACCCTTGCTGAACCTGTTCAGCACCGTGGTCTGCCCCGGATGCGCAACGTCCTACCGGATCTCGGACGCTCTCCGCGCGGCCCGCTCTCAGTGATCGCAAGCAACGATCCAGTACCGGGAAAGTCGCCTTCGGACAGCGGTGCGAGTCGCGTCATCGCCGTGCCCTGAGGTGCTGACCGTGGTCACCAGCAGCAGCGGTGCACGCCTGTCGGATCCCGTGGTGCCTCATGTCAAATTGCCCGCGAACCGAAACCGGTGCCTCACGTAAGGATGCCCGCGAGTCCGTGCCGGGCGGGTGGTAGGCGGAGGACCGGCTGGCGGGTTGCGGGTGCCTGCC
>WRET01000036.1 GCA_009779195.1 Micrococcales bacterium | reverse complement strand
GCACGCACGCTGGCGGCGTTGTCGTCGTCGGCAGCACCTCCAGTGCTGCTCTCCTCCTCCGCCTTGCCAGCGCACGCACCGGACACGCCACGCTCGCACGGGGGGTTAAGAGACACGCCCTAGTGCCAGAGAACTCGGCGCAGGCCACTGGCCGTCACGGGCGTTGGCGGCGTCCCAGGGCGGCCCGCAGCGCGTGGACGAGCTCGCCCAGGTCTCGGCGGACACGGGGCACTGTGGTCGTCGCAGCGGCGACCAGGGCACCTGCCAGGGCTCCGACGAGCACCTGGACCAGCGACGGCCAGGCCGCGGCCGCCCACACCGCCCCCGTCGCCCCGGCCCCGGTGCAGGTGCCCACGGCCAGGATCCGCCCGGCACCGCCGTACAGGGCGCGGGTGGGTATCGGTGTGATCCGTGACAGCCACCACAACGACGCTGGCCACTCCAGCGTCGCGGCCAGGGCGTACCCACCAGCGACACCGACAGGTCCCCACGTCGACCCGACGAGGACCAAGGTGATCTTGAGCACAGCCGTCACGGTCGTGTACGCCATGAGCTGGCGTGTCAACCCCCGCGACAGGTACACCCAGTACCCGACGTAGGCCATGGTCTGCATCACCCCGGCCACTGCCAGCAGCCGCAGCACCGGTGGCACCCCTGTCCACTGCCCCCCGAGCATCACCGCGACCAGCGGGTACGCGGTCCCTACGACGATCCCCAGCGCGACAGCCACCGGGTAGCCCAGCACCAGCTGCCCGGTGCGCACGATACGGTCGAACTGTGCGGTGCGGCCCGCACGTGACAGCACCGGCAGGGCCACCGTGGTCGACGGGGTGCGGACCTGGTTCAGCGGGTTCATCAACAGCTGGAAAGCCCTGTTGTACAGCCCGGTGTCAGCCGCCCCGAACCGTCGGCCGATGATGAACGCGTCGATGTTGTTCGCCACGTAGCCCACGAGCTGGGACCCGAGCAGGAAGATGCCGAAGGTGAAGAACTGGCGCATCTGCTGGCCGCGGTGCCACCTGGGTGAGGGCAACCACCGGCCTGCCACGGCGAACGCCACGAGGGCGACGGCCGACTGCGTCAGCTGCTGGGCCACCAACGCCCAGTACCCGGCTCCCGCCACCGCCGCCACGACCGCCACGACGAGCGCCGACGCGGGGGCCAGCACGTCGATGGTGGCCACAGCACCGAAGCGCATCGCCCGCAGCAGGCTCGCCCGGTACTGGGTCATCATGGCGTTGAGCCAGAAGGTCACCGCGAGCACCCGGGTGATCGTGGTCAGCTGGGGTTGGTCGTACGCCGCGGCGACCAGCGGGGCGCCTGCCAGCACCACCAGCGCCACAGCCAGCCCGATCGCCGTGTTGGACCAGAACAGGTTGGACCGTTGCCGCGCCGACAGCGTCGGGGCCTGGATCGCAGCCGAGCCGAGCCCTGAGTCGCGCAGCAGCTCGCCCACCCCGATAACCGCCAAGACCATGGCGATGAGGCCGTACTCCGCCGGGCTGAGCAGCCGGCCCAGCACGACGACCGTCACCACCTGCAACCCGATCCGGGTCACCAGTCCCGCACCGGTCGACGCTGCGCCCTGGGCGGCCCTGCGGCCCAGGGTGTCGGGTGTCAACCCTTCTGCAGTCACTGCAGCCGTCGCGAGGAGCGCGCCATGGTGCGAGTCTATGGCGCGTCCCAGGGGCCCGGCTGGGCAGAACGAGGGGTTGTCGTGACTGGCAGATCGACGAAGCCCTACACTTGCCACGTCAGGGTCCAGGCGAAAGGACGAACCTGTGTCGAGCTGGCCCGCCCGGTGGCGTCATACCCCCCGCATCGTGTGGTTCGGGATCGGTGCGGTCGTGGTCGCCATCGTTGTGGTCGCGGTGTTTGCCCTGACCACAGGTGGTGAGTCGCCCACAGCGGACCTGTCGCCGTCACCGACCGACGGTTTTGACGAGCTGGCCCGCCCGACGCCGATCCCGGTCGAGACCGTCGAACCCGGTCCGTCGCCGGAGCAGGCGCCGCCAGCGCCGCAGCTGGGCGAGTCGACGATCACCTCCGGCCCCGACGAGGGCGCCACAGACGGCACCGTGACGGTCCAGCTGGTCTCGTTGCGGCCGATCACCACCCAGGCGTACGAACGTGGCGAGCCTTCTGGTCCTGGTCTGGCGGTGACCATCGTGGTGACCAACGTCTCGGACGGCGATGTCAGCCTGGCTGCGGATATGAACCTCTACGCCGGTCCGGAGGGAATGCCCGGTGTGTCGGCGGTCCTCGACGGGCACAATTCGCCGTTCACGTCCGACACGCTCGCCCCGGGGCACTCCGCCGAACGCACGGCCGTCTTTGCCGCCCCCAACGCGAAGGGAACAGCGGTGGCGGTCCAGGTGATCCTCGGCCCGAGCACTTTCGTCATCAACGCGACGGTCCCCGAACAGCTCGCAAAAGACAAGGGCTGACCTTCTTCCCACGTCGAAAACGGCTGGCACCAGGGTGAGCCGTCCAGCTGCACGTGCGACGCTCCGGTATCCTCTCCATCCAGAGGCACAGGAAGGCGGCAGCGCCAGTGGACAGCCTGGTCCTGGTTTGTTTGTTGCTCGGCATCGTTGGCTGGGGTGTGCTCGTCGCCCGTCGGTGGCCCACGTCCGCCGTGTTCGGTTACCTGGCTGTGTTGATGCTGGTACCCGCATGGACGGTGGTGCCGCTGGGCCCGGTGGACTCGCGGCCGGCGGTCATGGTGGTCGGGCTGGGGGTGGTCGTCGGGCTGTTCGGGCTGGATGCGGTGCGGCCGGCCACGTTCGACGTGGTGCTGCTGGGCTATGCCGCAGTCGTCGTCGTCGCAGGGGTGGCGGGCATGGTCTCCGCGAACACGTTGTACTGGTTGCTCGGGTGGTGGGTGCTGCCGTACCTGGTCGCCCGGACCTTGGCGACGCGCACCAGCGCGCAGACGGTGTATGACGCGGTCGCTGTGCTCATCGCCGTGGTCGCGGTGCTGGCCTTGGTCGAGTCGGTGACGAACGACAATTTCTTCAACAACTTTTTCGCGACAGGTGACCCGTGGGAGCGGTTGCAGTACCGCGGCGGGCGGGTGCGTGCCGAAGGTGCGTTCGGGCACTCCATCGCCTTGGGCGCGGTGCTGGGAATGTCCGTGCCGATGGTGTGGGCCAGCCGGTGGCGGCCGTTGGTCCGTGTGGCGACCCTGGCTGGTGTCTCTGTCGCCGCGATGCTGACCTTCAGCCGGATCGGGATGCTCACCACGATCATGGCGTTCGCCGCGTCGTTCGTCTTGCTGCGCACCCAGATGCCGGCTCGGGTCAGGTGGACGGTCCTGGTTGTCGGCGCTGTCGTCGCGGCGGTCCTGGTACCCACAGTCATGCAGGTGTTCGACGACGGCAGCGCGGAGGTGTCCGACAGCGGGAACTACCGGGTGTTCTTGCTGAGCCTGGTCCCCAAGCTCGCCCTGTTCGGGGAGGCGACCTCCCCGGACGTCCAGCTGGCGTCCATCGACAACGAGCTGTTGGTCACCGGGATCCGCGTCGGGCTGCTGCCGCTGGGGTTGCTGCTGGTGTGCGCTGCGGCGGCGGTGGTGCTGGCGGTGCGTCGCCCCAACCCCGGGCTCATCGCGGCTGTGGTGATGCTGCCCGGGCTGACGTCAGTGGCGTTCATCACCCAGTTCACCGCGTTCTTCTGGTTCGCGGTCGGGCTCGGTGTCTCCGACCTGGTGGCCCAGCGCACACAGGCCGGCTCCCGCCGCGGACCGCCGAGCGTGCCGGACGGTGACGAAGCCGGACCAGATTTTGATGACCAGGCAAGAGCTGTGCTGGTGCCCCGGGCGGGTGAGCCGCCCGGTAGGCACAGGTAGGCCCGTCGGTGCCGTGGGACAATCGCGAAAGAAGACAGGAGACGTATGTCGGTCCGCAATTACCTCAGCTCCATCCGCAAGCACTGGATGTGGGTCTTGGTGCCATTGGTCCTGGTCACTGTCGTCACTGGTGTCCAGTCGATGAGGTCAGACAAGGTCTACACCGCCACAGCCGCGCTGTTCGTGTCGATGAACACCGGCCGCACCGCCACCGACCTGGCGCAAGGTTCGCAATTCACCCAGAGCCAGATGGCCTCGTTCCAAGAGCTGGCGACGATGCCGACCCAGCTCGAACCGGTCGTCGAACGGCTCGGGCTGACCGGTATGACGCCGAAACGGCTGGCCAAGCACATCCACGTCAGCGCCCCGACTGGCAAGGTCCTGCTGTACGTCTCGGCTGACGCAGGTGACCCGGACACTGCCGCACGGCTGGCCAACGCCGTGGCCGAACAGCTCGCCCAGACCATCGAAAAGCTGTCGCCCGAGGCGACCGAAGGCGGCCCGACCGTGGTGGTCCAGGTGGTCAACCGCGCCGAGCGGCCCTCCTACCCCAGCGCCCCGAACACCAGGCGCAACGTGGCAGGAGCAGCCTTCGCCGGGCTGCTGCTGGGCCTGCTCGCCGCAGTGCTGCGCGATATGCTCGACACCCGTCTGCGCACCCAAGAAGACCTGGAGACGACTGTCGACGTGCCGCTGTTCGGGTCCGTGGTCGGCGGCGCCGCCACACGCGGCGGCAAACGCAAAGGGCAGTCGCGTGTGCTGCATATCGACGGTCCCCAGTCCGAGGACATACGCCGGATCCGGGCGAACCTGCAGATGGCCGGACGGGTCGACGAGTGCCAGGTCTTCGTGTTCTCCTCCTCGATCCCCGGTGAGGGCAAGTCGTTCTGCGCCACCCACATCGCCTCGGCGTTCGCTGCGGCCGGTTCGCAGGTGCTGCTCATCGACGCCGACCTGCGCCGTCCCACTGTCGCCAAGTACCTGGGTGTGGCCGGTCACGCCGGGCTGACAGAGGTGCTGCTGGGCCGTGCCCGGTTCGCCGAGCTGTGCCAGCAGTACGCCCCGAACCTGACGGTGCTGGCCTCCGGGGCGGTGCCGCCGAACCCGGGCGAGCTGTTGTCGTCACGTTCGTTCGAAGACCTCATCGCCATGGCCAGCCAGCATTTCGAGGTTGTCGTCATCGACTCCCCGCCGCTGCTGCCCGTGGTCGACGCCGTGGCCATCTCCCGTGTGGCGACCGGGGTCGTCCTGGTCGTGGACGTCACCAAAACACGCCGTGCGCAGGTGGTGCAGGCCGTCGAAGGTGTCCGGCTCGGTGGTGGCAAGGTCATCGGTGCGGTGCTCAACCGGACCAAGACCGGCGCGACCGGCGCCTCGGCGTACGGGTACAGCTCACGGCCCGCGTCCGTCGAGGACGTCGACCGGCGTCAAGCCCGGCTGGACGCGCTGCGCACCTCACGGGGCGTGACAGAGACCTCCGAGAACCCGGTGGTCTTCAACCCCCAGCGCCCCCGGCGCTGAACCGTCGTCGGCGCTGACGCCTGCCGAGCACGTCGCGGTACAGCGTGACCCACTGCGCACCGATCGTGGCCTGGTCCCGCTCCGACAGGTCAGGGCTGCCCTCACGTGGTGCCATCGCCCAGGTCAGCGCGTCGTGCAGGACGGTGGCGGTCAGGTCGCCTGTGTACGTGCGTACCCACTGGTCACCGACCTCGTGGGCGACCTCCTCGATCGCCGGCGACGAAGAGACCACCACCGGGACGCCCGCGTCCAGCGCCAGCAGCAGCGACCCCGAGTTGGTGACGTTCCTGAACGGCAGCACCACGAGCGTGGCCTGGTGCAACACTGGCCACAGCTCGGCGTCGGGGACGTACCGCAGGTCCAGCTCGACACGTTCGTCACAGACCAGCGACTCGACGTGGGCCCGGTAGCGCTCGTCCAGCGGTTTGCCGAGCACCCGCAGCCGTGCTGGCCGGTCCAGGCCAGCAAAAGCGGTGAGGAGCTCTTCGACGCCTTTGTAGGGGCGGACCTGGCCGAAGAAGACCATGGTGGGGACCTCGGCGTCGGGCTGGGCGGGTTGTGGCGGTGTTTCGCCGAACCAGTCGCGGTACCGCCCGTGCCTGATCACGTACGTGGGCACGTGCGGGTCGTGTGCGGCCGACGAGGCGCTCAGGTGCACCCGGGCCACCTCCGAACGTTCCAGCAGCCGTCCTGCGACCCGCTGGTACCAGCTCTGCGGTTCGTGGGGGGTGAGGTTGTGGACGGTGCGCACCACCGGGGTGCCGGCCAGAGCCCAACGTGAGGCCAGGGCGAGGCAGGCCAGGCAGCGGGCCGCCGCCCGCACAGACGGACGCCAGCCGACGAGGGACTCGGGCCACTGCACGTGGAAGACGTCGTAGTGGCCCACCAGCGCGTCGCGCCAGCTGAACATGCGCACAGTGACCGCGGGGGTGACAGCAGCGACCAGCATCGGCACGTACGGGTTGGGGTGCGGCCCGTCAGGCACCGAGAGCATGACCACTAGGGCGTGTCTCTCAACCCCCCGTGCGAGCGCGGCGTGTCCGGTGCGTGCGCTGGCAAGGCGGCGGAGGAGAGCAGCACTGGAGGTGCTGCCGACGACGACAACGCCGCCAGCGTGCGTGCCGGGCGCGTCGCGGCGCACGGGGGGTTGAGAGACACGCCCTAGGGGCCTCGTGCCCTGGTGCCGTACCAGGTACCACAGACCAGACAGGGTCCCGGCTGTCGCGGCGAGCAGCGGGCCAGGGGAGCGCAGCATCTGGCGCCGTCCTCCGCGCAGCAGCACCGCCCGGGCGTAGGCCGGTGACCGCAGGGCCCATCCCAGACGCGCCCGCGGGCGCAGGTGCGCGGCGGCGAACACCAGGCGGGAGCGGCAGTTCGCGCGGTAGTACAGGTCGGACTTACGGCGGGTGCCTGCGTGCTCCTGGGTACCACCTGCCTCATGGACCGCTGCGACGTCGCGTCGCAGCACCAGCCGCGCCCCGGCCTGTTGTGCTCTCACGCACAGGTCCACGTCTTCCCAGTACATGCCGTAGTCCGCGGCAAAACCGCCAAGGGTGCGCCACAACGTCGCGGAGGTGACCAGGCACGCCCCGGACAACCAGTCCGGTTCGCCGGTGAGCGCGACGGTGGTGCCGCGCCGCCAGTCCAACCCGCCAGCCCGGCTGCGGCGCCCGGCGTCGACCAGCTGTGGAGCGGCGATGGTGTTCGGGTCCGCGTGGACCTCGTCGACCAGGGCCGCCAGGGCCTCGGCGGTGATCGACAGGTCCGGGTTGAGCACAGCGAGCACCTGGGCGCCGTCACCGATGGCAGCGTCGGCCGCGAGGTTCACACCTGCGCCGAAGCCGTCGTTGGGTGCGGTCAGCACCTGCCAGCCGTGCTCGTCACCCAGGTGGACCAGTGCGGCGCGTTCGGTGTCGTCGTAGTAGTTGTCCACGACGACCACCGCTGCGTCCAGTGTGGCCACCAGTGGCACCAGGTGGCGTTCGAGCAGGTGGTGGGAGCGGTAGTTCACCACGAGCACCGCCAGCGTCATCGTCTGCGCTCCTTCGGGCCCCTGGTCGGCACACGCACGAACACCGCCCGGACCGAAGTCCCAGCTTGGCGGTGCCGGTGCGGCAGAACAATCATATTCCTACGAGACGGCGGGGGAGCTGGGAAGTGCTATGTCACAGACTGTCGGATATGCCGCCGGGGCATACGACCTTTTCCACATCGGCCACCTGAACATCCTCAAGCACGCCAAAGAGCACTGCGACGTGCTCATCGCCGGAGTCGTCTCCGACGAGATGCTCGAGGCGGCTCGCGGGCGTCCACCGGTGGTGCCTCTGGCCGAGCGGCTGGAGATCGTCCGGCATATCGACGTGGTCGACCAGGTGCACGCCGAGGTCGTGCCGGACAAGCTCGACACCTGGGCGTTGCTGAAGTTTGACGTCTTCTTCAAAGGCGACGACTGGAAAGGCACGCCGCGCGGTCTGGAGCTGGAACGACGGTTCGCCGAGGTGGGTGTCCAGGTCGTGTACTTCCCCTACACGGTGACCACGTCGAGCACACGGCTGCGCCGGGCCCTCGACGTCCTGCACAGCCAGGCGGGGTAGCCTGGCGCGCAGGCTGGCTCAGGGCAGCAGCAGCATCGACAACCGGCAGCGTTCGGCGGTCGGGTGCCCGCTGTAACGGTGCCCGGCGAAACGGCGCATGGCCTCGTCGGCGAGCAAGACCGGCACGGGCACGGCGTTACGGTCGATCACCGTCCGGTGCCGCAAGATCACCCACCGCCGCTGCGGCGGGGTGTAGTCGGCCCGTGAGCCCGGCCGGCGCAACCACGAACGCAGCACAGGGCGCATCCGGTCGTACCGCAGCAAGTTCGCGCTCTTGTGGGCAGAGAACCCGTCGGGGATCGCCGGGCTGAGCAAGATCCGCGTACGGGCGATAGCTTTCGACCCGTCGGGGAACACGTCTGAGGGGCGCGGGATCTGGCGGTGGTAGGTCGAGGTGATGATCCGTACCCGTTTGATCTCGATCCACGCCAGCTGCACGTCGCCAGCGGCGCGGCGGTGCACCGTGATCCCGTTGGACCCGATGGACACGTACCGGTCTTTGTTCCAGAACCGCTCGAAAGCCAGCCACACACCTGGCGCAGCGCTGACCACGGCGAACACCGCCAGGACCGTGCGCAAGAACGCGCCGTTCGCACCCCCGAGCACCAGCACCCAGCCCACAGTGACGAGAGCCGAGACGATCTTGATGACCAGACCCGCGCGCCACCCGAGCGTGACGTCGTCGGTCAGCACCACAGGGTCGATCTCGCGGGCACGTGTGAACCAGCGTGGGTCGTGCGGGTTCAGGGCCCAGCGGTCGATACCGTCGCGCATGGCGACGAGGTGGAACATGGGGTCGCCGCGCTTGTGCGGCTCCAGGTCGGTCGGGCGTCGTGACAAGGCACCCTCCGGCAGTCGTCGTCAGCAGTCCAAGGCCAGGTTAGTGGACGTTTCTGGTCCTACGGAACACTGCCAGGACAGTGGGGACGGTTCTTGTGTCTTGTGAACCCGTGCCGACGGCACAGGCTCACAAGACACAAGAACCGTCCCCACTGTCCTGGCAGGTTCGACTCACAACGTGCTCGTGCCCTGGGCACAGCTGGGCTCGTTCGCCGCACAGTGCCGCCACCGCGTCCTGACAGGTGCCGATGAACAGGACGACACGCCACGAGCACACCAGCGACAATCGGACGAGACGACCATGACCCAGCCACACGCTTCCGCTCCGCCCAGGGCAGTCCCAGACCTGCAGCCCGGCCCGACCGACGCTGCGCCTGGCGCGTACCTCCACGATGACCGAGAGGAGGCGTTGTCACCCGAGGGGCTTCCGGTCCGCCGTAGCTGTCGCGTCGTGCCACCGGACCGCAGTGGTGAGGACGGGTCCGGCGAAGACCAGCAGGTCCAGCCTGACCCGGAGCCGGCGGAGGTCATCGCCGGGCTGACCGTCGAGATCGCCGAGATCGCCGGACGGGTCGCGGCGCTCGCAGCGAGCGCCAACACGCTTCTGGCCGAAGTCGAGACGGTCGGGGAAGCGCTGCTGGAAGCCTCCGGGACGAGGCAGGCACCGGCTCGGTTGCCGCACCGCAGCGAAGCGACGTTGCCGAAGCAGTCCAAGGACGTCGCCTCGCAGGCGGTCCGCCTGGCGATGGGCTGGATCCACCGCACCCACCACCACCCGCTGCGGGCCGCCCTCATGACGCTAGAAGGTTGGACGACGCACCTGCAGGACGTCGCCAACGACAACCCCCGCTGACGCCGGTGGCGTTGCTCACAGTGGTCCATGGCCCACAATGGGGCAGGGCTGCTCGTCGAGGGACTGATGAATCTCACCGGAATCGTGCTTGCGCTGTTGACCGACCCTGCTGTCGAGCAGGTGGTACAGGGTGTGGACCACGTCGTGGCACCGCCTGGGTTGCGGGTGCCGCTGGCTGCGCTCCTGGCCACACAACGGTCGGCGCCGCTGGTCGTGGTCACCGCGACAGGCCGTGAGGCCGACGACACCGCCGCTGCGCTCACCGCGTATCTTCCGCCTGACACGGTGGCGGTGCTGCCGTCGTGGGAGACCTTGCCGCACGAACGGCTCTCGCCCCGCTCGGACACGGTCGCCCGGCGTGTGGCGGTGTTCCGGCGGCTGGCGCACCCCGAGGACGACGGCCCGGCCGGGCCCGTGCGTGTGCTGGTCATGAGCGTGCGTGCGCTGCTGCAGCCGGTGGTCGCGGGTCTGGGCGACCTGGTGCCGGTCGACGTGCGCACCGGCGACGTGGTCGACCTCGACGACCTGGCGCTGCGTCTGGTCGACGCCGCGTACACCCGGGTCGACATGGTGACCCGTCGCGGGGAGTTCGCGGTACGCGGCGGGATCATCGACGTGTTCGCCCCCACCGACGACCACCCCCTGCGGATCGAGCTGTGGGGTGACACCGTCGAAGAGGTCCGCTGGTTCTCCGTCGCCGACCAGCGTTCTTTGGAGGCTGCCGACCGGCTGTGGGCGCCGCCGTGCCGCGAGATCTTGCTCACCGAGGCTGTGCGGGCCCGTGCCGGCGCACTGGTCCCGCAGCTGCCGGCTGCGGTGGACCTCCTCGACAAGATCGCCTCAGGTGTGGCTGTGGAGGGGATGGAGTCGCTGGCGCCAGTTCTTGCCGACGCGATGGTGCCGGTGGTGGACCTGCTCGAGCGTGGCAGCCAGGTCGTCGTGGTCGACCCTGAGCGGATCCGGCGCCGCGCCCACGACCTGGTCGCCACGACCGACGAGTTCTTGGCCGCGGCGTGGTCGTCGGTCGCTGACGGGGCCCGTGCGCCGGTGGACCTGTCCGCGGCGAGCTTTGCCACCCTCGGCCAGACCCGCGAGGCCGCCGAGGCCCGGGGTCTGGCGTGGTCGACCATCTCCCCGTTCACCTTGGACGTGGACGCTGTCGACCTCGATACCGCGTCCGGGACTGTCGTGGTGGGTGCGCGGGAGGTCGAACGGTACCGCGGTGACCTGACCCGGGCGGTCGACGACCTGCGCGCCTTGCAGCACGACGGGTGGCACCTGGTCCTGACGACTGACGGGGCAGGGTCGGCCCAGCGGATGGTCGAACAGCTGCGTGCCGCGGACGTGCCCGCCCGCCTGGTCCGCGAGCTTGTCGAACTGCCTGAACCGGGGTTGGTGTCGGTCGTCCCAGCAGTCGTCGGACCGGGGTTCGTGCACGAGGGCCTGCGCCTGGCGGTCCTGACCGAGCCGGACCTGACCGGCCGGACAGGCTCGTCCACATCCGATATGCGCCGTATGCCTTCGCGCCGTCGTAATGTCGTGGACCCTCTGGCGCTGCGCCCTGGTGACCTGGTGGTGCACGAGCAGCACGGGGTGGGCCGGTTCGTCGAGCTGGTGGCCCGCACGGTCGGGGCAGGAAAATCAGCGGCCACCCGCGAGTACCTGGTCATCGAGTACGCGCCGAGCAAACGTGGCCAGCCCGGCGACCGGCTGTATGTGCCCACCGACGCTTTGGACCAGGTCACCAAATATGTCGGCGGCGAGGACGCGTCGTTGTCGCGTATGGGCGGGGCTGACTGGGCCAAGACCAAGAGCCGGGCCCGCAAAGCCGTCCGGGAGATCGCCGCCGAGCTCATCCGGTTGTACTCGGCGCGGATGGCCACCCCAGGCAGGGCGTTCGGCCCCGACACCCCCTGGCAGCGTGAGCTGGAAGACGCTTTCGCCTACGTCGAGACCCCCGACCAGCTCGCCACGATCGACGAGATCAAGGCCGACATGGAAAAACCGGTCCCCATGGACCGGCTCGTCTGCGGCGACGTCGGCTACGGCAAGACCGAGCTCGCCGTGCGGGCAGCGTTCAAAGCCGTGCAAGACGGTGCCCAGGTCGCTGTGCTGGTGCCGACCACGTTGCTGGTCTCCCAGCACCTGGAGACTTTCTCCCAGCGTTATGCCCCCTTCCCGGTGACGGTCAAAGCGCTGTCTCGTTTCCAGTCCGACACCGAGGCCGCCGCTGTGGTCGAGGGCCTGGCCCAAGGCACCGTCGACATCGTCATCGGCACGCACCGTCTGTTGACCGGGCAGGTGCGGTTCAAGAACCTGGGTCTGGTCGTCGTCGACGAGGAGCAGCGTTTCGGCGTCGAGCACAAAGAGACGCTCAAAGCCCTGCGCACCGACGTGGACGTCCTGGCCATGTCCGCCACCCCCATCCCGCGCACCTTGGAGATGGCTGTCACCGGGATCCGGGAGATGTCCACCCTGGCCACACCCCCCGAAGAACGTCACCCAGTGCTCACCTTCGTCGGTCCCCACGACGACAAACAGGTCGCCGCAGCGATCCGCCGCGAGCTGTTGCGCGACGGCCAGGTGTTCTACGTGCACAACAGGGTCGCCTCGATCGACCGTGCCGCCATGCGGTTGTCCGAGCTGGTCCCCGAAGCCCGCATCGCCGTCGCGCACGGCAAGATGAGCGAGCACCAGCTCGAGAAGGTCATGGTCGATTTCTGGGAGAAACGCTACGACGTGCTGGTGTGCACCACGATCATCGAGACCGGCCTGGACATCTCCAACGCCAACACGTTGGTCCTCGAACGCGCCGACCAGCTGGGCCTGTCCCAGCTGCACCAGCTGCGCGGGCGGGTCGGCCGGGGCCGCGAACGCGCCTACGCGTACTTCCTTTACCCTCCCCAGGTCCCGTTGACCGAGACCGCCCACGACCGTTTGTCCACCATCGCTGCGAACACCGACCTGGGTGCCGGTATGGCCGTGGCGATGAAAGACCTGGAGATCCGTGGTGCCGGCAACCTGCTCGGCGGTGAGCAGTCCGGCCATATCGAAGGCGTCGGTTTCGACCTGTACGTCCGGATGGTCGGCGAGGCCGTCGCCGAGTTCCGCGGCGACGCCCCACCTGAACAACCCGACGTCACCGTCGAGCTCCCCGTCGACGCCCATATCCCGCACAGCTATGTCGCCACCGAACGCCTGCGCCTGGAGGCCTACCGCACCATCGCCATGGCCGCGGACGCCGCCGCCCTGGACGCAGCCCGCGCCGAGCTGGTCGACCGTTACGGCCCTGTGCCTGATCCCGTCGACGCCCTGTTCGACGTGGCGACCTTCCGCCACCACGCCCGCCGCGCCGGCCTGACCGACATCACCCCCCAAGGCCGCTGCATCCGTTTCGCCCCCGTCGAGCTGCCCGAGTCCGCCACCTTGCGCCTCAAACGCCTCTACCCCGGCTCGGTCCTCAAACCCGCCACCCGCACCCTCCTGGTCCCTTTCCCCACCACCGCCCGCGTCGGCGGAACCCCCCTGCACGGCCGCGGCATCCTCGCCTGGGCCACCCAGCTCATCGACGCAGTCGTCCTCGGAAACGTCTCCGCCGCCGCGTCTGTCGGCACCCGCTGACCCCAGGGGCGTGCCTCAGTCGTCGCTGGGTGAGGCGTATGCTGCATCGCATGTACCGATACGCGCAGATGGTCCGATGATGAGCCAGGCTGACAGGCCGTTCGTCCCCCCACAGCAACCTCCCTACGGGCAGTATCCCGGTACGCAGCAGCCAGCTGGATACCCGCCGCAGCAACCCGGGGCAGCCCCTCCCTACGGGCAGTATCCCGGTATTCCGCAGCCGGCTGGATACCCGCCGCAGGGTAGCCAGCCGTTCGTGCAGGGGCCATATCCTCCCCCCAACCAGTGGTATCCCGCCGCTCGGCCCCGACGGCAGGGGATGCTCGTCGGCGGCATCATCCTGGTGGTCCTGGGTGCGCTGATGGCCCTGGTTGGGACCGGGCAGCTGGCGTCCCGACCAGACCCCGCCTATCTCATGGGCTACTTTGCGGTCCCGGTGGGGATGCTCGTCGGCGGCATCGTCATGATCGTGCGGTCCAGTCGATAACCGAGTCCCCGGCCGCCAGGTGGGCACAGCGTAGGATGAGACGCGCTGCGTACTGAGCGTGGGAGGGGCGATGAGCCGCAAGAAGCTGCCGACGGGGATCGCGACGTTCGCCAGGATCCGTCGTGGTGACTACTACTACGTGGACAAGACTGGGTACGCCATGCAGGTCGCTGACGGTGCGACGTGTTTCTTGTCCCGGCCCCGCCGGTTCGGCAAGTCGTTGTTCATCGACACCCTCGCGGAGATGTTCGCAGGGAACAAGGCATTGTTCGAAGGTCTGGCCTGCTACGACGAGTGGGACTGGGACACCGTCCACCCGGTGGTGCGGCTCGGGTTCGCTGAGGGGAGCCTGACCAGCCGGGCAGAGCTGGACGAGCGGATCGTCGCGCAGCTGCAGAGCAACGCTGTGCGCCTGGGCCTGGGCCCGATGCCTGGGTACCGGATCCCTGACCTGTTCATCTGGTTGATCCAAGAAGCTGAGCAGGTCCACGGGCAGGCGGTGGTGGTGCTCGTCGACGAGTACGACAAGCCGATCATCGACAACCTGGCGGACACCGCCGTGGCTGAGCAGATGCGCGACGGGCTGCGCAACGTGTACTCGGTGCTCAAGGGCCAAGACGCGCACCTGCGGTTCGTCATGCTCACAGGTGTGTCGAAGTTCTCCAAGGTCAGCCTGTTCTCAGGGCTGAACAACCTCGACGACATCACGCTGGACCCGCCCTACTCAGCGATCTGTGGGTACACCGAGGAGGACCTGGACACCGTCTTCGCCCCTGAGCTCGAGGGGCTGGACCGTAAGCTGGTCCGTGAGTGGTACAACGGGTACAACTGGGACGGCGAAGCGGTGTACAACCCGTACGACCTTCTGCTGCTGTTCAAGAAACGCCAGTTCAAGCCCTACTGGTACGAGACCGCGACGCCGAAGTTCTTGGTCGACACCCTGACCTCGCGCCAGTTCTACCTGCCTGGGTTGCAGACCATCACCGCCGACGACACCGTCTTGTCGGCCTTCGACGTCGGCGACATGTCGACCGAGGCCTTGTTGTTCCAGACCGGGTACCTGACCATCGGGGACACCTACGAGGTCTTGGGCGCCCCCCGGTACCAGCTGCGGTTCCCCAACCGTGAGGTCCGCGCGAGCCTGACCGGTGCGCTGCTCGCTGCGTGCTCGCCTGACCCCACGGCAGCCCGCACGCTGGCGGACCGCCTTCCCAGGTTCCTTCAGGCCGGTGACCTGGCTGGGGTCGAGGATGTGGTCAAGGAGCACTTCGCGTCGATCCCTCATGATTGGCATCGCAGCAACAAGATCGCGCAGGTCGAGGGGTACTACTCGTCGGTGTTCTACACCTTGTTCGCCTCGGTGGGGCTGGACACCATCGCTGAGGACACCTCCAGCAGGGGCCGGCTGGACCTGGCTGTGCGCCACGCCGGTCAGGTGTTCTTGTTCGAGCTCAAGGTCGTCGACGCACCCACCGGTGCCGCCCTGGCGCAGATCAAGGACAAGGCCTACGCCGCGAAGTACCTGGCCAAGGGTGTCCCGGTCCACCTGGTCGGCGTGGAGTTCTCCCGGACCGAACGCAACATCGTCGCCTGGGACACCGAGACCATCACCCCAGGCTGACCCGAGCACGACGAAGCGTGGGGGCTTGAGTTTGGCGACGCCGGTCAGCCCCACGGTCGGCATCGTGAGATGTGGGCATCAGCGAACGTATGAAGCGGGAAATCCAGTTCCCGGAGGACCTCGGTGGCTTCCTGGACTGGTAGAACCCCCATCCGATCGCCGGATCGAGGATGCTGTCGACCGCTGCATCGACAGCATCCATGAAGACATCGCCCCAGCCTTCGCGCTTGTCCTCGTACCACTGGGCGGCGTGACGGTACTCATCGAGACTCGTCGTGCTCGCGCCAGCTAACATCACTTGCGGAGCGCAGCGATCTCTGCGCGGACCTGGGCGTGCGCCTCATGACCATCGACGAGGTTGGCCGTGCCGTCGAGGATCTCCACGACACGACGGTCGACAACCTCGATGTCGGCCTGGTCGGTGCCGGTGTCGTGGTCCACGCTGAGCAGAAGCTGGTGGGCCGCATCAAGACGCTCGTCGGCATCGAGCGCTCTGCCCGCCGCGATGTAGTCCGCTAGCCTCGGCGTCATACTTCCAGTGTACGGGGCCCACTGACGTCGAACCGGAGGCCGTCGTCTCAACAGAAGTGCAACACTAGAGGTCTTCGTGCCAGGTCCAGGTCTCGGTCGGGCGCCAGCCCTTGCGGGTCAAGGTCAGCCACTCGACGACGACGTGCGCCCGGATCTGGTGAGGGCCGATGCGTGCGAGAGCTGCGTGGCAGTCGCCGAGATAGAGGGAGACGTCGTAATCCCATGTGGAGTTGGCGGTGTCGCCAGGCTCCGACCATGGTCTGGTCGGGTTCGCGGGCAGGGCGCGGCGTGCGAACCGGCGCAGGAGGGTGGTTCGGTCGGCGAAGCCGATGAGGCGGCACAGCTCGCGGTAGGTGTTCTCGGTGGCAGCGACCGGTTCCGGCGGGGTCCGTCGCGGTGGCACCAGCGTCGCGTACGGCAGTCCGAGGACCAAGAAGAGCATGAGGTCCAGCCGCTCCCATCTCCACGGATGAGGGTTGTCCAGGAGCAGCCGGTTGACCTGGTCCAACGGGGCGTGGCGGGAGACGACCCAGACCGTCGGGGCGCTGATCCACGACCGGTGTCGGTTGGTGAGCAGCACAGTGATACCCACCTGCCGCAACAACCACACCGTCCGCTCGGCCGACGACCAGGCGGCGAACTGTGCGACGCGGGTGCGCAGATAGTCGCGCAGCTGGGCGACGAAGGCCGCACCCTCGTGCGGGCTGGCGTGCTGGGACACGCGGGCGATCTCGCGGCCGTCGACGGTGCAGACCAGGGCCCGTTCTGCCGTGCGGTGCCGGACACGTAGGTTGGGGACCACGCGTTCGAGGCTGGGAGGCAGCGGCTGCTGCATCCTGGGTCGCAGGTTCTCGGCGTAGCACGGCGGCACGTCGGGGGACACCGGCCGATCGGGAAACGCTTGCTCGCAGGACCCCAGGGAAGCCGCAGGGTCGAAAACCTGTGCGGGTCGACGACCCTTTCTGTACCACCGGGCCGCGAACGCCCGCTGGCGCCGTTCGGTCTCAGCGCCATCGACGACATGCATCTCGGGCTTGCCCCACGTGCGTGGGCGCCACCATCTCATGTACGTCACCAGTCCGTCTCTGCGTAGTCCGCGAAGAAGCCCCCTTGGCCCACTGCACTCGTCTAGAAAGACGTCGAGCGCGGTGTTACCCGCGCTTTCTCCCGATTCCTCACCGGGCGCTTTGCCTCCGTGTCGAGCAGACAAAGAGGCTTGACATAAGCTACGACGCTGCGTCGCGAGATCGGCTCGCACCTCCCAAAGGACTATTGGGTGTTCTGCTTGAACTATTCCGCCCGGTGATCCTATCACGGGCGCAAGGCGTCTCAAGGTGCGCCGGGCAACGACGACACCTGCCGCGCCAGGTGAAGCGTCCACAGCCCACGGTGGCGGACCCCATCGGAAACCGGGGCCCGGCCGGGCAGTCGCGGTGCGCCAGGGTGGACCTGTGAACAAGAACCTCATCGCCGCTCAGGCCGCGCCTCGTGGACTTGCTGAAGGGCGTCCCACCTCCTTTGATATCATGATATCAAAGGAGGTGGCACCGATGCCTGATGTGCTGATCCGGGGGCTGTCCGTCGATGCGGTGCGCCGGATCGACGCCGAGGCCGCATCACTCGGGCTGTCGCGCAACGAGTACCTGCGCCGACGTCTGGACCCACCGGCCGAAGCGCAGACCCAGGTGCGGGTCGACGACCTGCGGCGGGCCGCCAGCGCCTCGTCCGACCTGCTCGACCCCCACGTCATGGACGCAGCATGGCGGTGACGACCTGGCTCGTCGACAAGTCCGCCTACGTACGGCTCGGGACGTCCCCGGACGCGAAGGAGTGGGCGTCGCGTGTCGAACGGGGCCTGGTGCGCATCAGCACCGTGACCCGCCTGGAGATCGGTTTCAGCTTCCGCACCATCACCGACGCCGAACAGGAGACGACAGGGCCGCCGCTGGTGGCGATGCCCCTGGAATACCTCACCCCGGCCGCCGAACGTCGGGCCGTGGCCGTCCAGATGGCACTGACCGACCGCGGCCAGCACCGTGCAGCATCCATCCCAGACCTGCTGGTCGCTGCCACCGCCGAGCTGGCCGGCCTGACCGTCTTGCACACAGACAAAGATTTCGACCTGATCGCCGCGATCACCAACCAGCCCGTCGAGACCCTGCGGATGGGCCCCACCACCTGAGAGTTGTCTCCTCCCGGCGTCAGGTAAGGCCGATCGGTGGGTCGATGAGGAGCCAGAAATGCGTAGCGGGAGGCCGTGATGGGGTCGGAGCTGATGACGTAGCGGGGTGGTTGTCGGTCAGAGGCTGGAAGGCGCCGAACTATTGGTCGGCGAAGTGGCCAGCAGGTAGGTGACCTGGAGGTAGCGGAGGGAGGCCGTCCTTGACGGCGACGAAGTCGATCTCGCCAGTGTGGGTCTTGCACCTTCAGCAGACGACCTGGACTCGTCGGTGGCCGGATAGGCTCGGACCGTCGTGCCGTGACGAAGAAGTGGTGATCGACGTGAGTCCACGAGGCATGTCCGTCCTCGACGCGGCTGGCTTGGTCGTCCTGCTGGCCGACGGTCCCGACCTGGAAGGTTGATATGGTTTCCGGCAGTCAGAAGCCTAAGCATCGCCAGCCCGGCGTCAGCACGTCTCGTTATCGCATCGCCCAGCAGCGCGACGGGCTCCCGCGTTTCGCCGTTGTCGAACTGAGCGCGGGCCCGGCTCAGGGTGAGTCCGTCGTCGTCGCGGGGTACGACGAGGGCAGGTTCTCCTGGCGCGAGCTGGAGGTCGCGTGCTTCGCCGGGATCGCCTACGTGCTCGCGCGGGTTCCTGGCTGGTGGGCGGTCACCGTCCACGAGATCAAAGGGCATCCCTTGGACACGACCCCGGCGACCGTGGGGTATGCAGCGATCCGCGCCATGTGCGAGGCGACGGGTCACGCCCTTCCTGCCGACGAGCTGGCTCGCCTGGAGTCCTTCGCCCTCGGCAGGTCGTCCAGCATCGACGCCATCCCCGACTTCGAGGCCCTCTGGGAAGACGAGTAGTTACCCCGGCAAGCCGATGGGCCCGTACTTCCCAGCGCTGGTCACGGTGTCACCACAGCCGTCTACGAGTTCTGCGCCCGCGTCGACGTCGTCGGCTGGACGTCCCAGACCGCCAAGACCTACGGCACCCTACGAGCACACCTGGAACGCACCGGCACCACGGTCGCCCTCCACGATCTGCTCATCACCGCCCACGCCACCGAGCTCGGCGCCGTCCTGGTCACCCACGACCATGTGTTCGCCCACGTCCCCAACCTCCAGGCAACCGACTGGTACTGGTGGTCTGGCCAGCAGGTTCAACGAGTCGGCAGGCAACGATGGTCTTCGAGCAACTTCTGTGGTCTGGTACGACGGCGTGGTGTGCCAGCGAGTTCGCCGGGCTGCTCGAGTATCGCTATGCGGCGGTGAGCCTGCTGTTTGGGCGCAGGGAATGGCGGACGTTGCGGCCGCTCCCATCAGTGGTGACCATATCGGCCTCGGTCAACGACGCCAGGGCGTGGCGGACCTGCCGGGGTGTCAGACCGGTTCGCTCGGAGACTTCCGCGACGGTCGCGGGACCTTTGGCGAGTGTTGTGGCCACCGTGGACTGGGTCTTGGTCAAAGGCGCAGTCATGCGGGCCACGGGCGGGGGCGCGGAGGACAGGACCGCTGCGAAGGTAATTCCTGTGTCGTGGAACTGCGGGTCGGGAAGGCTCGCCCGGCGCATCGCGTCCCGGGCGGCGGGGATCCCAGAGCCAAGGCGTTCGATGACTCGGCCACCAGACGGGGACTGGACGGAGAGCAGGACCGAAGCCAGCGACGCGTTGCGCAGGCTCGAGTCGGTGTGGCCCAGCGCTTCGACGCTGACCCCGTACAGGCCGCCGGGGTTGGTGATGGTCAGACGACCGGGCTCGAGGACCAGGCTCACGTACCTGCCCAGGGCGTACGGTCCCAAGTCACGGTGGACCAACGCGTTGGCGACCAGCTCACGCACTGCCCGGGGCGGGAACTGTGGCTCGTCGTGGACGTTCCCGTCACGTTCGACGAGGGCGGTCGCGGTGTTGCGGGCCACCCACGCCTGGGCGTCGTCGAGCATCGAGGCCACCGGCCCCTCGATCACCGCCGAGTCCAGGACCGCCGAACGCGACCGTCTGCCGCTCCAGCTCGACGCCTGGATCGACAGGCTGGGGAAGAAGCGCTGCGGAAACACCCCCAGCGCGAGCAGGCCTGCGACGCTCACCTCCCCCTCGGCGGTCACGACCCCCGCGTGGGCGAGCAGCTCGCTGTCGCTCCAGCCGGAGAACACCGACGAATGCGCCCGCCGCGTCCGCACGAACGAGGCCACCGCCGCCACGTCCAGGTCCGACATCGACGAACCCGCCACCGGGTCACGGTCGTACAGCGGCTGGGTCCTGGCAGCGACGAACGCCTGCTCTTCTAGCTCGGACAGCGGGTAGGTCCCGTCGTACTGACGCAGGTACGCCTGGCCAGAGGCGATCACCCGTACCGGTTTGCCCGCTGCTGGTGCCTCCAGCACCCCAAGGACCACGACCTGCTCCCCCTCGAACGCCACGACATCGGTGATGACCTGCACCGACGGCTTCAACGCCTGGCGGGCCATCGAGACGACCGCCTGCTGGGCCTTCTTGGTGTCGTACACCGGGCACGCCGCGAACCCCTGGCTCTCGTCGATCCCCAGCAAGATCATGCCCCCACCTGGCCGGTTTGCGAATCCCGACAGCAGGTTCACCAGACCGTCCGGCAAGCCACCGCGGGCCGACTTCGCCTCCACACCAGCTGTGTCGCTGCCCTCGCTCCGCAACAGTGACACCACAGTGACAAGATCCATGTCACTAACATACCCGAGGATGTCACTAACGCCAAGCAGATGTCATTAGTGTCACTAAGGATGTCACTATGGTGTCCGAGTCAGCGGATGGTGGCGGAGGCGTTGCCACCGATGGCGTCGGCGAGTGGCACAGGATAGCGATGCTCACCCTGCGAGTCCGGGGGCCGGATCCCTCACGCGCTGGCGTCACGTGTTGGGCCGCAGGCAGGGGCCACACGGGCTTGGGCCTCAGGGCCGAGCTTGTCTGCACGTGCCCGACGGACAGTCGTGGCCCTCGCTGTCACGTGGCTGGCTGGGACCGAGGCG
This sequence comes from Micrococcales bacterium, assembly GCA_009779195.1. GTDB lineage: Bacteria > Actinomycetota > Actinomycetes > Actinomycetales > Cellulomonadaceae > Cellulomonas. The sequence goes on along the minus strand of WRET01000036.1, from coordinate 11,586 downwards.
ATGACGGATGCGAGGCCAATGGCGGAAGGAGGGAAGCGTCGACGACACAGGCGAGTAGGTGGACGCGTTCACGGTCACGATCGCCTCGACAAGGGAAGGGGTGGTCGCCCCGAGACCCCGAGCCTAGTTCCTTGACGACCACGTTCACTCTGGTCGAGGCCGTTCACCTTTGTGAACGGCCTCGACCAGAGTGAACGTGGGCGGGGAGCACAGGGCGGGGTGGGCTACGCACACACTGGGGTGGCAGGGCACCGGGGGCCGGGGAGGGGTGCCCATGCGAGTTCCGGTTGCGCTGTGCGGGAGGGGTGGTAATGAGGTTCCGGACGCGACATTGAACAGCTTCTGGCGCGGTTTGTGGCGCGGAAAAGTGGGGCATGGCCTGGGGTTTTGGGGGCGGGAGGGGGTGGGGTAACGCTCGGTGGGACGGTTTTGCGTGTCAAGGACGTCGCGGGCCACACGAGTGATCGCGGGTCGGTGAACCGGACGACTGGGACGTTCTTCTTGGGCTGGGTGGGTGAATGGCCTACGCCGTCACCTGGGAAGGCCGATGGTCGCGGTGAGCACGGACAGCTCGCTAAGCGGCCAGGGATCGGCCATCGAACCTCACAACGAGGGACCACGAGCAATGGGCTTGTTCGACTCAGTGACAGCTGTGGCTATGAACAGCGCGCTCGACGCGCTCGCCCAGCGGCAGCGTGCTATCGCGAACAACATCGCGAACCTCCAGACCCCCGGGTACCACGCTCAGCGTGTGCGCTTCGAGGACGCTCTGAAGGGTGCTGTCGCCGCTGGTCACGGTGCTGCGCGGGCCACCACCAGCCGCAGCCTCGAGCCGACCCGCCTCGACGGCAACAACGTCAACCTCGACACCGAGGTCATTTCCAACATCGACACCAACCTGCGCTACACCCTGGCGACCCAGGCCATGAACGGCCAGTTCGCCGCCCTGCGCACAGCAATGAGGACAGGCTGATGACCACCTTCGGAGCGATCGGCGTCGCCGGCACGGGCATGGATGTCATGCGCAAGTGGCTCGACGCGGTCTCGGACAACCTCGCCAACGCCAACACGGCGACCCCCACGTCTGAGGACGCCTTCCAGGCCCGCTACATCCAGGCCCAGGAGATCACGCGTGGCAACGGTGGCGTCCAGGTGCGTGCGGCGCTGCTGTCAGGCGACACCACCGGGCGCATGGTCTACGAACCGACCAACCCCCTGGCCGACGCCGGTGGTTACGTGAAATACCCGAGCATCGACATGGCGTCGCAGATGACCCAGCTGATCATGGCCCAGCGCGGATACCAAGCTAATGCCGCCGTCGTCGACAGGGCCAAAGCCGCCTACGAAGCAGCACTGCAGATTGGAAAGGCATAATGACCGTCTTGCCCGTGAGCGGCGTCTCAGCGGTATCGCCGAGCTATCTTCCAGGTCTGTACGGCGCGTCCAGCGCGGGCGCGGGCACCTCTGCCAGCCAGTTCGCCTCGGTCGCAGCCGGGGTCGACGCGCTGCAGGCCGCGCAGTCCAACACCAACGCCCTGGCCGTCGCCGCAGTGACTGGCGACCTTGACGACGTGCACAACTACACCATCGCAGCAGCCCAGTCGGCGACCCAGCTTGAGCTGACCGCCGCGCTGCGCAACAAAGCCATCGAAGCGTTTCACGAGATCATGAGGATGAACGCCTGATGCCCGCCCAGCTAAAACCTGCACTGGACCGCATCCTCACCGCGGTCAAGCAGTTCACACTCGCCCAGCGGGTGTTCGCCGTCCTCGCTGCCGCGGGGATCGTCGTGGCAGCGGTCGCCGTCTTCGGGTGGATGTCCAAGCCGACGATGACCCCGCTGTTCTCCGGGCTCTCCGGCGCCGACGCCTCCGCCGTGGTCGACCAGCTGCAGGCCGACGGCGTGAGCTACGAGCTGGCCGACGGTGGTTCCACCGTCTTGGTCCCCACCGACAAGGTGTACTCCGAGCGGATCGCGCTGGCCGCCAAGGGCCTGCCCAAGGACGCTGACGGCGCCGGGTACTCCCTGCTCGACGGGCTGTCGGCCACATCGACCCAGTTCCAGGAGCAGACCACCTACCAGCGTGCGATGGAAGGCGAGCTCGCCAAGACCATCACCGCCATGGACGGGGTCGCTTCCGCGTCGGTCAAGCTGGCCATCCCCGAAGAGACAGTGTTCTCCTCCCACAAGCAGAACCCCACCGCGTCGGTGTTCGTCCGCCAGGTAGGGACCAAACCGCTGGCGGCCAGCCAGGTGCAGGCCATCATCCACCTGGTCTCCGCCGCGGTGCCCGGTATGGAACCGGGCCACGTCGCAGTCATCGACGCTGACGGCCAGGTGCTGTCGACCGTCGGCGGTTCTGGGGTGGGCGGCGCCATGGCCGACCAGCAGACCAACGACTACGAGGCGAAGGTCTCCGCATCGGTGCACAGCCTGCTCGACCCGCTCGTCGGGGCCCAGAACGTCACCGTGACCACCTCCGCCAAGCTCAACTACGACGCCACCAAGCGGACCGTCGAGTCGTACCAGGCCCAAGAAGGCGTCCCGCCGCTGGCCTCGTCGACCCGTACCGAGGAGTACGGCCAAGGTGGCGACGGTGCGACTGGCGTGCTCGGTCCGGACAACATCGCCGTACCTGGCGGGGCTGGCAACGGCGACGGGAACTACCGTTCCACCAGCGAAGACGTCACCAACGCCGTGGGCAAGACCACTGAGGTGACCCAGGCCGCCCCCGGTGGCGTCGAGCGCCAGTCGGTGTCTGTGGTGCTGGACTCGGCGACCGCAGGCAAGCTGGACCTGGTCGCTCTGGAGTCGGCGATCGCCGCCGCCGCTGGTATCGACGTCGACCGTGGCGACACCTTGTCGGTGCAGCGTCTGCCGTTCGACACCACCACCGCCGAAGCCGCCGAGGCCGCCCTGGCCAAAGCTGAGGCTGAGGCGAAGGCCGAGGCGACACGCAACCTCGTCAAGCAGATCATCATCACAGCGCTGGTCCTGCTCGCCGTCGTCATCATGCTGGTCTTGATGGGCCGCCGGTCGCGCAAGTCCCGCCGTGAGGCGCTGGACCTGGGCAACCTCGAAGCCGCCGAGCCTGAGGTGGCGCTGCTCGAGGCCGCCCCGTTGCTGCCCGAGCTGGAGCCGGCCTCCGAGCCGGACCCGATCGTGAACAAGCGCGAGCAGATCGCCGCGCTGGCTGACGACCAGCCCGAAGAGGTCGCCGACCTCCTGCGTGGCTGGATGGCTGAGAGCGGGCGGCGATGAACATGCTGACCGGGTCGCAGAAGGCGGCCACCCTGCTGCTGCAGCTGGGCAAGGAGCGCGCCGCGCGCATCATGTCCAAGCTGGAGGTGTCCGAGGTCGAAGAGCTCACTGCGGAGATCTTGCGCCTGGAGCACATCGACCAGGCCTTGGCCGACGAGGTGCTCGAAGAGTTCTACATCGTCTCGGCGATCGGTCCTGGTCTCGGCGGCGGTGCCGGGCTGGCCCAGCACCTGCTGGAAGCCTCCCTGGGCTCCGAGCAGGCCGCGACCATGATGGAGCGGCTGCTGTCGCACCTGGCCGGGGACCCGTTCGAGTTCCTGCGTTCGGCCGACGCGCGCCAGGTCGTCTCGCTGCTGTCTGGCGAGCACCCGCAGACCATCGCGTTGGTGCTGGCGCACCTGCGCCCCGAGCAGGCCTCGGCGATCATGGCGGGTCTGCCTCCCGCAGAGCAGGCCGACACCGCGCACCGTATCGCCCTGATGGAACGCGCTACTCCCGACGCTGTGCAGATCGTCGCCGACTCGTTGCAGCGCAAGGCGTCAGCGGTGCTGGCCCCGCGCGAGACCACCGCGGTCGGTGGGGTCCAGCCGCTGGTCGACATCATCAACCGGGCCGACCCGACGACCGAGAAGCTCATCCTCGAAGGTCTCAAAGACCGCGACGAGAGCCTGGCCGACGAGGTCCGCTCCATGATGTTCGTCTTCACCGACGTCGTCGTCCTCGAAGACCGCGCCGTGCAGCTGGTGCTGCGCAACGTGGAGACCGGCGAGCTGGCGCTGGCCATGAAGGGTGCGCCCGACGAGGTCAGCGAGACCATCTTGCGCAACCTGTCCGAACGGGCGCGCGAGAACCTGGTCGAAGAGATCGACCTGCTCGGGCCTGTGCGCCTGTCGCAGGTGGAAGAAGCACGTGCACAGATCGTCCAGGGCATCCGGCGCCTGGAGGAGTCCGGCCAGATCACGATCCGAAGGGATGCTGACGATGAGCTCGTCGTCTGAGGCCTTCCGTCCGCTGGCTGCCCAGCGGGCCGCCGACGTCGCCACACGCACCACGACCAAATCAGCGTTGCTGAGCGTCGTGCCTGCCCAGCGCGACCAGGTGTCGCGTCCGGCGTTCGCCGCTGCTGCTATCCGCCGCGAAGCCGCCGCGAGCGTCACCGAAGCCCGTTTCGTGCCGCTGGTCGAACCTGAAGACCGCACCAGCGTCATGTCGAGCCACGAGCAGGCGCGGGCCGCTGGGTTCGCCGCTGGGTTCGCCGCCGGGTCGCGTGAGGCCGCCAAGACCGCCGCCGCCGAGGCTGAGGCCGCCCACCAGCGCGCCGAGCAGGCCGAGGCTGTCCGCTCTGACGAGCACGCCCAGGCGATGGCGACGTTGGCTGGCGCAGTCCGGGCTGTGCGTTCGGCGCGGCTGCCTGTGCTCGACGACGCACAAGACCAGCTGTACGCCGCAGCCGTCGAGCTGGCCGAAGCAGTCCTGGGGGTTGAGCTGCGCGACGCCCCGACCGCCGCCCGGGCCGTGCTGGCCCGCGCAGGGTCGGCCGGGCTGTGCGGTGACGTGGTCGTGCGGATGAACCCCCGTGACGCGGACGTCGTCGTGGCTCCCGAAGGGATGCGGATCGTCGCCGACCCGTCGTTGTCTCACGGCGACGGTGTCGTCGAGCACGGCGACGGCGAGCTTGACGCCCGGATCGCCACCGCCTTGGACCGGGCGCGCACCGTGCTCGGACGGGCCGCCACACAGTCCAGCAACAGCGAACCTCCGGAAGGTATCTGATGAGCACCTGGGCCCAGATGCTGACCGCCGTCGCGCCCGAGAACGTCGGACGCGTACGCGGTGTCGTCGGCCTGTCCGTGGACGTGGTCGGCACCGGTGCCGCCGTCGGCGACCTGCTGCGTATCGGCGACGGGGACGAGGCAGTCACCGCTGAGGTCGTCGCCACCGGCCAGAGCTCAGCGCGCTGTATGCCCCTGGGTCCGGTGACCGGCCTGCGTGCCGGGATGCCTGTGCGCTGCGTCGGTTCTGGTCTGCTGGTCCCCGTCGGCCCTGGTCTGCTCGGACGTGTCATCGACGGTCTGGGCCGGCCCATCGACAGCAAAGGCCCCCTGCGCGACGTGCGCTGGGTCACCGTCGAAGGCCACGCCCCGCACCCGCTGGAACGTTCCCGGGTCTGCGCGGCGCTGCCGCTGGGTGTGCGGGTGCTCGACACGTTGGTCAGCGTCGGGCAGGGCCAGCGCATCGGGTTGTTCGCCGGCTCTGGTGTCGGCAAGTCGACGTTGCTGTCCATGATCGCGCGGGGCACCGAGGCTGAGGTCTCGGTGATCTCCCTGGTCGGCGAGCGCGGCCGTGAGGTGCGCGAGTTCCTCGAGGACGACCTGGGCGCCGAAGGCCTGGCCCGCTCTGTGGTCGTCGTGGCGACCTCTGACGAGCCGCCGCTGGTACGTCTGCGCTCGGCGTTCGTGGCCACCCGTGTCGCTGAGGCGCTGCGCGACGAAGGCCGCCACGCGGTGCTCATGATGGACTCGTTGACCCGTGTGGCTATGGCCCAGCGCGAGATCGGCCTGTCGGTCGGCGAACCGCCTGCCACTCGCGGCTACCCGCCGAGCACCTTTTCGCTGCTGGCCCAGCTGCTCGAACGTGCCGGCACCGGACCGTCCGGTTCGGTCACCGGGATCTACACCGTGCTGGTCGACGGTGACGACCACAACGAGCCGATCGCCGACGCCGCCAGGTCCATCCTCGACGGGCACGTCGTGCTGGACCGCAAGCTCGCCGTGGCCAACCACTACCCGGCCGTGGACGCCCTCGGATCGATCTCCCGGGTGGCCAACCGCGTCATCACCGCCGAGCAGAAAGCCCAGGCAGGAACGCTGCGCGAGATCATGGCCGCCCGCGCGGCCGCGTCCGACCTGCTCGACGTGGGCGCGTACGTCGCCGGGTCGAACCCGCTGGTCGACACCGCTGTGGCCCATGGCGACCAGATCCAGGCGTTCTTGCGCCAGAGCGCTGACGAACCGTCCGCCGCCGCTGACTCGTGGCAGCGCCTGGACGAGCTGACCACCCTGCTGGCACAAGGAGGAGGTTCCTGATGGCACGGGCTTTTGCCCTGGCCGGGCTGTTGCGCGTGAGAGGTATCGCCGAAGACAAGGCGGCTGGTGCTCTGGCCGCTGCGCACCGCGAAGAGAACACGGTGCGTGAACGGGCTGTGAAGACGGCCCGTATGCTCGCCGACTGCGGTGCCGTGGCACCGGCAGACGCCGCGGCGTTCCGTGCGTCAGTCGCTGCCCGGACCGCGTTGTCGGGGCTGCTCACCGAGGCGAAAGCTGATGTCGTCGTCGCTTCTGGTCGGACCGAAGAGCGCACCGAGCAGTGGTCGGTGGCCCGCCGTGCCACACGTAGCGTCGAGCGGCTCGCAGAGCGGCACGACGAGCAGGTCCGCGCCGCCGACGAGCACGCCGAGCAGGTCGTCCTCGACGAGGTCGGCGTCCAGCTGCACCGGCGCAACGCCGACGCTGCGACCGGGGTGCCGCGATGAACGACTTCATGGGTGTTGTCGGTATCCAGACACGGATGGCCGAGATCCGCCAGATGGTCTCGCCGCAGACGGCGCCGACACAGACGGCGACGCTGGACTTCGCGAGCACGCTGCGCAGCGTGATGGACACGGACACGACGGGCAGCGCCATGAGTGCACTGGCCGGGATGTACGGCTCGAGCGGGATCTCTGCTGGCAAGTACGACGCCAGCTCGTGGCCGACGGTGTCGTCTGACGGGACCTACCGGGTCCCCAAGGCCGGTTCAGGCCGTCTAGACCCGTCGACGTTGAGCCAGGTCTCCTGGGCGCCGTCGGGCACCAAGCTGCGCAGCGACGCCGCGCAGGCTCTCGAACAGCTGGACGCCGCGTTCTACTCACGGTTCGGCGAGCACCTGAAGGTCAGCGGTGCTGGCGCCTACCGCGACTACGACGCCCAGGTGAGCCTGCGTGCCTCCAAAGGCGGTATGGCCGCTGAGCCCGGCAAGTCCAACCACGGGTGGGGCCTGGCTGTGGACATCAACAACCTCGGTGGCGAGGGCAGCGTCAAACACGCCTGGTTGCGCGCCAACGCCCCGGCCTACGGGTGGGACCACCCCAGCTGGGCGCGGGTCGGAGGGTCCAAACCCGAGTCATGGCACTGGGAGTACGTCCGATGACGAACACCTTGTGCGTACGTCTGACCGGAACGACACCGAAACCAACAGGAGTGGGTCAATGAGCGTGACCGCCATCATGGCCGTACGTGAGCCCACCGGTGTGGCACCTGCCACCCGTGGCTCGTCGGACGGGTTCGCCGACGTCCTCGCGACAGTGTCTGACACGCCTCGGCCTGCCGACCGTGCAGGCTCCCAGCGTGCAGGTTCCGAGCGTCCTGGCGACGGGCGTGCGACCCAGGACCGCACAGCCGCAGACCGTGGAGCCGCAGACCGCGGAGCCGCAGAAGGTCCCGTCACCGTCGCTGGCGGCGACGCCGAGCCAGCCCAGGGTTCCGGGCCGGTCGGCGAGCAGCCAGCCGGCGCCGCGGTGCCCAGCACTGGCGACCTGAGCGGCCTGGTGGCCGAGCTTGACGCCGCAGCGGCCGAGGTCGGCCCGGTCGCCGAGCAGCCTGCCGCGTTGCTTGGCGACATGCCGCACGACCAGCCCGTCGCGCCTGCTGGCGAGCAGGCTCTTGCCGTCGCACCTGCTGTGACGGCTCCCGCGGCCGCCCCGGCGCCACCTGCCTCGGTGCTCGCCGACATGCCTGTGGCCGTCCCCGCTGACGACCTGCCCACAGCGCCGGCCGCTGGTCCGGCTGCCGCTGCTGGCCAGATTGTTGGTGTCGGGGCACCGGCCAGCCCGGTCTCTGCGCCCGTCGCCGGTCCTGTGGCTGTGGCCCAGCCTGGCGCGGCGAACGCTCCTGCGGTGCCGTCGGAGGATGCCCAGCCTGCTGCCCCGGCACCGTCGGCCAGCACCGAAGCTGCGGTCACCACCACAACGCCGCAGACCCCGGCTCCTGCGGCACCGGCCGGCCACGGCGTCGCCCACGCCCCGGTCTCCGGGCCGTCGCCGACGGCTCCCGCCGCACCAGCCCCGGCTCCGGCGCCGGTGCCCACACCTGCACCGCCGATGGTGGACCAGCTGGGTGCGCACCTGCGGGCGTTGGTCGGGGCACGGGCTGGCACGCATGTGCTGTCGGTCGCGCTGGACCCCAAGAACCTGGGGGAGGTGCGGATCGTCGCACACATCAGCTCTGGTCAGGTGCGTATCGACCTGGCTGGGGCGAACGACGCGGCCCGCGCCGCGTTGCGCGGCACGCTCGACGAGCTGCGCCGCGACCTGCAGTCGGCAGGGCTCGAGGCTGAGCTCGGCCTGGCCGACGAACGTTCCGAACGCGGTACCAAGGACGGTCCGCGCACCACTACCGCCCGACCGGCGACCACCGAGCAGGACGCAGGTGACCGCGACAACGCCACCCCCATCGACCTTGCGTCAGGCCACAGCCTGGACCTCGTCGTCTGACTGGCAAGGAGGAGCTGAAATGACAGACATCCCCATCTCGTCCCTGGGCGGCGCGACCGCCGTGGCGACGCAGAACGCGGCACCGAAGAACATCTTGGACTCCGACGGTTTCCTCAAGCTGCTCATCGCCCAGCTGGCGAACCAGGACCCGAGCTCGCCGATGGACACCAACCAGATGATGGCGCAGACCACGCAGCTGTCGATGATGGAGCAGATGGTCTCCATGGCCAACGACTCCAAGGCCGCCCTGGCCGTGCAGCAGCGGGCCCTGGCCTCGGCGATGGTCGGGTCGCAGGTCACCTACGCCGGGCCGGACGACAACAACGTCACCGGCACTGTCGAGAAGGTCATCTACACCGTCGGCGAACCGACGCTGGTCATCGACGGCCAGTACGTGGCGCTCAGCTCGGTGGCCGCGGTCGCCAGCCGTCCAACACCTGCTGGCACACCACCAGCCCCCGAGACGCCAGGCGGGCAGACCCCCGACGCCGACTCCGACACCAACTCCTGATCTGCTGTTTTTCCACGAAAGGAAGAAAGATGCTCCGCTCACTGTTCTCCGGGATCTCGGGTCTGCGTGCCCACCAGACCATGCTCGACGTGACCGGCAACAACATCGCCAACGTCAACACCACTGGCTACAAGGCCTCCCAGACCCAGTTCCAGGACACGTTGTCGCAGCTGCTCACCGGTGCTGGGGGCGCCCAGGACGGTCGTGGTGGCACCAACCCCGCCCAGATCGGGCTGGGTGTGCGCGTGGCTGGTATCACCTCTAACTTCACGCAGGGTTCTGCCCAGCTGACCAACCGCACCACCGACATGATGATCTCCGGCGACGGGTTCTTCGTCGTGCGGCGCGGTAACGAGACCCTGTACACCCGCGCCGGGTCGTTCGACTTTGACGCCACCGGCATGATGACCCTGCCTGGTGACGGCGCTCTCGTCCAGGGCTGGATGGCTGTCAACGGCGTCATCGACATGAACGCCCCCCTGACCGACCTGCGCATCCCGGTCGGCGCGCTCATGGCCGCCCAGCAGACCTCCACCGCTGTCTACGAGGGCAACCTGCAGGCCGACGCTCCCGACGGGCTCATCCTCAACCGCGACGTCGTGGTCTACGACTCGCAGGGCAACGAGGGCCTGCTCTCGCTGCAGTTCACCAAGACCGCAACCGGCTGGGAAGTCTTCGACGGCGCGACGACACAGCCCGTGACCTTCGACACCACCACCGGGGCCCTGACCGGACCGTTGACCTGGAACGCGGACGTCACCACAGCGATCGGCACGATGCAGGTCGCCGTCGACCTGTCGACAGTGACCGGTTTCGCCGGTGTGGACACCATCAAGAACAAGATGCAGGACGGTTACGCCGCAGGGACCCTCACATCGTTCCAGCTTGGTGCTGACGGGTCCATCACCGGGACGTTCACCAACTCCCTCAAGCAGGTCATCGGCATGATCGCCCTGGCGAACTTCAACAACCCCGCAGGGCTGGAGAAGGTCGGCGGCTCGTTGTTCACCACCACCGTCAACTCCGGTGGCGCCCAGGTCGGCGCCGCAGGCTCCGGCGGCCGAGGCTCGCTGTCCGGCGGCACCCTGGAGATGTCGAACGTCGACCTGTCCAGCGAGTTCACCTCCCTGATCATCGCCCAGCGCGGTTTCCAGGCCAACTCCCGCGTCATCACCACCTCCGACGAGATCCTCCACGAGCTCATCAACCTCAAGCGCTAAGACCATCGCGCGACGCCCACCCGCAGGCCCAAACCCCACAAGGGTCTGGGCCTGCGGTCTTGTCACGGCTGACCGGAAGGCCGCCGAGGACCCGCCCGGAGGGCAAGACTGTCCTGTATGCAGAACAGTCTGGGGTCAGAACTGTTCTGTATAGAGAACAACTGGGGGACAAGCGGGTCCTTGTCAGGGGAGGTAACCGGCTTCGTAGGCCCAGGCGAACAGGCTCTCGCCAGAGTCGACCGGGAGGTACATGCCGGCGGTCAGCAGGTCGTCGACTGTGCGAGCGGCAGCTTGCCTGTTACCGGTTGACAGGTACTCTTCGACGACGATCCACAGGGTGTCGCGGCTCGGTACGCCGAACCTGCGGGCTTGGGCGACGGCGGCGCGGTCGTCGAGGATCGCCGTGAGACCTCGGTGGTGGGCGCAGGCGATGACGGCGCACTCGCCGAGGTGCTCTGTGGGGTGTCCTGCCAACTGGGCTTTGACCTGCAACTGTGTCCAGACCTCGCTCTCGGCAAGAACCGCCAGCTCGACCCAGTCCAGAGTGGTGGTCGCGGGGATGCCGACGTGGTGGGCACGGCCGTTCTCGATCTCGTCATCGACGTCGGTGGGGATCAGGACAGTGCCACCCGGGGCGTGCTTGCGAACCAGGTCGAGGTGGCCGGCCCGAGCCAGGTGGGTGTACACGGTCGTGTCGAGGACCCAGCGGTCGTTCATGTCAGGTGCCCCCATGGGTGGTTCAGGGGCCATGGCCGGTGAACGACGAGTGTAGGTCGTCGCAGGTGACGACGGGTTCGGGCAGGTCGTCGGCGGTGACGGTACCGCGCAACAGCTCCAGGGTGCGTGCGGCGGTCAAGGTGCCGTGGGTGTAGGCGGTCAGGCAGGCAGCGCAGAACTGGGGGCTGAGGTAGCCGCTGGCGAGCTCTTCGGACCAGGTCAGGCCCAGGCGCAGGTAGTCACCGCGGCGTGGTTCGCTCTTGCGCAGCGTGTCGTGCTCGGCCTGGCTGAGCAGGCCGGTGTTGCACAGCTGGCTGACCGCTGCGCTCCAGCTCAGGCGGTAGGT
>WRET01000035.1 GCA_009779195.1 Micrococcales bacterium | reverse complement strand
GTCGTCAAAGACGAGACCACGGGAGGGTTTGTCGGGCGTTGTGAGAAGGGGTCCAACTACAGTGCGACGTGGTCGGCCACGGACCGTACGTGCACGGTCGTCACGTTGTTCACCTTGGGCGGGCCGCACACCTACAAAGCCTACGTGGTCTCGAACATCAGCATGGCCGACCTGCAGGGCACCAGCAACGACGTCGTGCTGTCCCGGGAGGCGTGGACGGTGACGTTGTCGGCAGAAAACACGGTGTTTGCTGCTGGTGAGACGGTGGCGTTGACGGCGGCGGTGAACCAGGACATCAGGGCGTCGAGTTACATGGTGGTTATCAAAGACGAGACCACGGGGGATCTGGTCGGGACCTGTGAGCCGAGGGGGAGCTATCACGGAGCGGTGTGGTCGGCCGGTGCGCAGACGTGCGCAACCACCACAAACTTCCTCACGGGAGGGCCGCACACCTATCGGGCGTACGTGGCAGCCAAGATTGACCTTTCCGACGAGCAGTCATCCAGCAACCAGGTGGGTGCGTCACGGATGCCCTGGACGGTGGTGTTGGCCTCGTCTGTGTCGTACACCCAGACTAATGTCGAGATCACGTTGTCGGCGACCGTGAACCAGGACGTGTACCTGTCGCCGTACTCCGTGTACATCAGGGACGAAACTACTGGCGGGAACATTGCCTACTGCCCGTTGCCGCTGTACTCCAACGTCGGGACTTGGTCCGGCGCGACGTTGACGTGCAGTTGGACGTTCGGAGCCCCGTCGGATGGTGTGCACGTGTACCGGGCATATGTGGCGAAAGGCATCAAGCTCGACGACGTACAGGCGTCGAGCAACGGGGTCGCAGTGTCTAACGGTGGCGGTCCGACGTTCCCGTCTGAGACGGCTGGAGGCTCGAACCCGTCGCAGGCGTGCTCGCAGGCGTGCCACGGCGACCCGGTGAACACTGCGACAGGGGAGTTCTTCGAGTCTGTGGTGGACCTGTCAGTTCCCGGACTGGGTCCGGGCTTGGTGTGGTCGCGCACGTACGGGTCGCAGGTGGTCGGAGACGACAAGGGTCTCGGGTTCGGTTGGTCGGGCCCGTACACGATGCGGCTGGTGGGTATCGGCAACGCCAGTCTGGACTCGTCGTGGGTGGACGTGGTGCAGGAGAACGGGTCGCGGGTCCGGTTCGCCAAGGACGGCGTGGGCGGGTTCGCCGCGGCGATCCGGGTCCAGGCGACGTTGGAGCGGTCTTCCGACGGCTCGTTCCGTTTCGTGCGTGGTGCGAAGCAGGTGTTCGAGTTCGACGCCCAGGGACGTTTGACCCGGGTCGAAGACCTCAACGGCAACGGGGTCACCGTGTCCTACGACACAGCTGGGCACCTGGTGCAGGTGACTGACGACGCGGGCAGGTCGCTGGTGGTGACCTGGTCTGGCGGCCACGTCTCGCAGGTCGCCGACCCGGCGGGCCGTACGGTGTCGTACGCCTACTCCTCGGGTGGAGACCTGGTGGGTGTGGTCCAGGCAGACGGCACGTACCTGGCCTACGGGTACACCTCGCACCGTGTGACGTCGATGACCGCCGCAGACGGTGGCGTGACGACGAACGTGTACGACTCGTCAGGCCGGGTGACCGCCCAGACCGACCCGTTGGGCCGCAAGACGACCTTCGCTTACGCCACCGGCGGGGTCGTGACGGTCACCGACCCGGCAGGGCACGTGACCAGAGAGCAGTACGTCGACGGGCGTCTGGCCCTGCAGACGGTGGGGTACGGAACCCCCGCAGCAGCGACGACGGCATGGGTGTATGGGCCGACGAACCAGCCGGTGACGGTCACCGACCCGTTGGGCCAGGTTACCACCGCCACCTACGACGGGTCAGGGCACCGAACGTCGCTGACCGACCCGTTGGGCCGCACCACGACCTGGACCTATGACGGCATGGGCAACATGACGTCCGTGACCGACCCGGCTGGTGCGACCTGGACGTTCACGTTCGACCAGCAGGGCAACGCCACAGCGATGACCAGCCCGACCGGGGCACACAGCACAGCCGTCGTCAACCCTGACGGGACGGTCGCGCAGGTGACCGACCCGTCGGGCCTGGTCACGTCGTACACCTACGACGCCCGTGGGTACCGCACCGGTGTGACCGACCCGGCCGGGGCGGTGGCCACGGTGGTGTGGGACGCCGCCGGGCAGGTGGTGTCCACGACCGACCCACTTGGTGCGACCACCACGGTCGGGTACGACCAAGGCGGACGGGTGGTGCAGGTCACCGACCCGACCGGTGCTGTCACGGCCATGGGCTACGACGCGGCAGGCCGACCCACCGCGATGACCGACCCACTCGGCGCGACCACTACTGTTGCCTACGACGCGGCTGGCCAGGCGGTGCAGGTCACCGACCCGGCAGGTGCGGTGACAGCCTCAGTCTACGACGCGGCAGGCCAGGTGGTCTCGGTCACCAGCCCGACCGGCGCGGTGACCAGCTACGCCTACGACGCAGCAGGCCGCCTGGTCACCGTCACCGACCCTGTGGGCAGGGTCACGACCACCACCTACGACACGGCCAGCCAGGTCACCGCCGTGACCACCGCGTCGGGCGCGGTCTGGGCGTACGCCTACGACGCGGCCGGGCAGAACACCACGGTCACCGACCCAGCAGGCGCGGTGTGGACAACCACCTACGACGCCGCCGGACGCCCGGCCACAGTAGGCGACCCCCTGGGCCGCACCGCCACCACGGCCTACAACAGCGCTGGTCAGCCCACGTCCGTGACCCGCCCCGACGGGTCGGTCGTCACGTGGACCCTGAACGCCGCAGGCCAGACCACGGCTTTCGCCGACCCGTCAGGGACCACGACGTACGCCTACGACAACGTAGGACGTCCAACCTCGGTGACCGACCCAGCCGGGCGGACCACGACTTACGCGTGGGACCTTGCCGGGCAGCTGACGGCGACCACCAAACCAGGCGGTGCGACCATCGCCCACACCTACGACGCGGCGGGCCGGCGCACAACCACCACCTACCCCGACGCCACCGATGACGTGACGTGGACCTACGACGCGGCCGGGCAGGTCCAGCAGGTCTCCGACGGCACCTCATACACCTATACCACGACGGGTCTGGTCGCGTCGGTGACCCGGCCCACAGGCACCGTGACGTACACCTATGACGCGGCCGGGCGTCCGACGGGGCTGGTCTACCCTGGTGGGCAGCAGGTCACCTACACCTGGGACGGTGCTGACCAGCTGGCCAAGGTCACCGACTGGGCTGGTGGCCAGTACGCCTACACGTGGACCGATGATGCGCAGGTCGCGTCGGTGATGTATCCCAACGGTGTCACCACGGCCTGGGACCACGACAGCACCGGGCAGACCACTGCGGTCACCACGAAGCAGCCTGACGGGACTGAGCTGTTGGCCTTGGTGTACACCTTCGATGATGCCGGGCAGGTGGCCACGGGAACGTCGGAACGTTCGCCGACAGGAAGGTCACCACCGGCCCCGGCCACCACGGCCTCACAGGTCACTTTCGACCCCCTGGGCAGGCTCGACACCGTCACCGGGACCGGTGCGGGCGCGTTCACCTGGGACAGCGCAGGGCTGCTGACCGGCACCGCCGACGGCCGGTCCTTGGCCTACGACACGGCAGGGCGTCTGGCCGCGGTGGCCAGACCCGGCACGGGCACCACCATCTTCGGTCACGACGTGGACGGCAACCGCACCACGGCCACCACGGCCACCCCCACAGGCACCAGCGCCGAGACCCTCGGCTGGGACGCTGCCGGGCGCCTGGTCTGGCACACCGGAGCGACGACAGCCACCGCGTACACCTACGACGCGACCGGGCTGCGCACGTCGGCGACCACCACCACGACCGGTGGGACCTCCACGTCCGAGCAGTACGTGTGGGACACCACCCGGGCCGTGCCCACCGTGCTGGTCGACGCCGAGCACACCTACGTCTACGGCCTGGGCGACACCCCCCTGGCCCAGGTCGACACCAACGGTGACGTGGTCTACCTGCACACCGACCTGGTCGGGTCCGTGCGCACCGCCACCGCCGACGACACCCACGCCGTCTGCGATGCCGACTACGACCCCTACGGCCAACCCCAACCGGTCACCGCCGACCCGTGCGCCGGTGTGACACGGTTCGGGTACGCCGGGCAGTACACCGACCCCACCGGCCTGCAATACCTACGCAACCGGTACTACGACCCGGACACCGCCCAGTTCTTGTCCGTCGACCCCCTCGTCGAGGTCACCGGTGACCCATACGGGTACGCGGGCGGCAACCCCCTGCAAAACACCGACCCCCTCGGCCTGGACTTCTGGCAAGACGCTGGCGACTGGTTCTCCGGTTTCGGCGACAACGTCACCTTCGGTGGCACCAAGCAGATCCGCCGCCTGTTCCTCATCGACGACGTCGTCAACTACTGCTCCTACTTCTACACCTGGGGTGGCTACGGCGGCACCATCGCATCCGTCGGGATCCCCGTTGGTGGCGGCAGCTTTGCAACAAAGGCGGCATTCCCAACCTTCAGCAGAGGAGCCTCAAGTATCGCCTCGCGCTGGAAGGCAATGAAGCCCTACCTCCACGAAGACCTCGGCGTCGTAGGCGCAGGAGTGGGGGGCACCAGGGCTGCCGCAAACGCGAAATCAGGAGTGTCGAGAAGCGTCGATGATGTTCTTGGCAGACTCTCAACGGGTCGAAATAGCGGGGTCAGAACGGTTGGCTCCGACGCTGAGCTAGATGCCGTGTACGCATCGCTCACACGCGATGGAAAATCACTAGACGTTCCGGGATATAACGGCTCGTGGATTGAGCGTTCAGACGGTGTTCGTATCGGACTGCGAGAAGCATCTAAGAGTGGCGGGCGCACGATCGACATTCGCTACCCCGACGGCACTACTAGAAAGGTCCATATCAAATGACGACTTCCAAATTCGACCGAACCCTAACCGAGGACTTCCTCGCCAGAGCCGCCGAAGACTGGATATCGGCAGGTGAGTTGATTGACCTGGTTAGAAGTTCGGGGCTGACCGATCGAGACATGCTACGCGACCTTGCCGTGGGTCTTGTTAGCCGACTAATTTGCCAGGAGCTTGTCGTTGCCGGAGACGTTGCTGATGGCCGACACAACCCGTGGGATATGTCTGCTGGCGAGTCCATCGCTAGAGTGGCTAGCGAGTGGTCAGATTTTCCCGATCCGTTCGTGATGCCTGGCTTGATCGCCTGGTTTGACACGACGCCCCTCGGCCAGAAAACGGGAGAGGCCATATGGCGTCGAGAGTCTCAATAACGACACAGTCTTCCAGAAATTAGAAAACTGTCGCAGCCAATATTTGGGATTCCCGGAGTCGGAGAGTTCAGCCGACCAAGCAACACGGAAGAGTTCATGAGAATCCTGGCAGTACGTGTGGGACACCACCCGGGCCGTGCCTACCGTGCTGGTCGACGCCGAGCACACCTACGTCTACGGCTTGGGCGACACCCCCCTGGCCCAGGTCGACACCAACGGTGACGTGGTCTACCTGCACACCGACCTGGTCGGGTCCGTGCGCACTGCCACCGCCGACGACACCCACGCCGTCTGCGACATCGACTACGACCCCTATGGCCAACCCCAACCGGTCACCACCGACCCATGCACCGGTGTGACACGGTTCGGGTACGCCGGGCAGTACACCGACCCCACCGGCCTGCAATACCTACGCAACCGGTACTACGACCCGGACACCGCCCAGTTCCTGTCCGTCGACCCCCTCGTCGAGGTCACCGGTGACCCGTACGGGTACGCAGGCGGCAACCCCCTGCAAAACACCGACCCCCTCGGCCTGGACTGGCTCGGGATCAACGAAGGAGAGGCCCTACGCTTCGCCTCCGACCTCTCCGCCGGCTTCGGTGACTTCTGGACCATGGGCGGCACCAAAGCCATCCGCCAGCTGTTCCTCATCGACGGTGTCGTCAACTACTGCTCCACAGCCTACGCCTGGGGCGGGTACGCCGGCATGGCAACATCCTTCGCCCTGCCCATAGGTGGCGGCAGCTTAGCAACAAAGGCGGCATTCCCCACATTCGGCAAAATGGCCTCAGGCCTGACTGCGCACTGGGGTAGGATGAAGCCGTACTTCGGCGAGAGTCTCGGAGCCATCGGCCCAAGGGTTGGCCGGGCTGGTGCCGGAGGTGGTGAGCTCATACGTGTCGCAGATTTCAGGTCGGAAGCGGCTGCGTTCGAGCACTACACCAAACACGTGAAAGGCGTCGTGCTCAAAAATGGGCGGGCGACTCCGAAAAAGGGAGGTCTGGATATGCCAGAGTTCGCGTCGTACGCAGAGTATCGATCGGCGGCGCGCGAGTTTATGGGCGCGGGGCTGCAACCCGGGGCAATCGAACGTGTGCGCGATGGAGATATCGTTCGTGCAGATTTGACGCGTCGATACTATGGAGTGAGGGCGTCCGACGGGGACATCCGGACTTTCTTTAGGCCCAACGAAGACATCCTCTCCTACTTTCTCACACATTAAGGAGCGTCCATGAACCTGTCAGAGTTGTTCTATGAAGTCGTCAAGCCGAGTGGATTGCGGAGAGAATGGGCTCCCTGGGTGTTCGTGGACGCGTGGATCGAGTTTGTGGATGAAGTCGTGTCGGGCTATTCCTGGGGTCTGTACGAATATGAGAACGAAAGGAATGTGCGCGACGCCTTGTCTCCTTCGCTCACCGATAGTCGTCTATTGTCATTCGAGGTGTGGAGAGAGATGGTGGATAGTGTTATTGCTGCTGACGAACGCCTGAGGGCGTTCATTTCCGATGGCCCGGTCGTAGAGCCAGGAAAGGTCTGGTGGCGAGAGCGGCTACCTCCGCTCGCTTGCCAAGAATTTGCGGAAGACGCAGATCGGCTCTATGGTGTCCAATTGCAGATCCTGTGATTCTGCTAGCATTGGGACTGTGATGAATAACTTTGTCGAGTTGTACCTCAAGCGGAACCGGGGCTGGCCGTGGCCTGAGGACTCGTTTGGGCTGACGCCGATGTTCGGCGAGGATGGTTGGTGCCACGACTACGGTGTTCCTACAGCGTCTCAGACTGGGTCGATCGTGCTGCGGCGCCAGGGTATGAAAGCCCAGGGAGCGTGGGTGCCGAACTGGAACTTTGATGTCTACTGCGTCGACGAAGCGTTGGCGCAGGAGATTGGGTCACGGTTCCGGGTGACCATGATGAAGGTCGAGTGGCGTGGCACACCGGTGGGGGGCTATCAGATCGTCGTTCCTACTGTCGGGCCTGCGTGGTTCGACCAGGCCGAGCTCCGCAAGATAGCGGTCCGGCGGCGCGGCACGGCAGGTGCCCGTTGCGCTGGGTGCGGGACCTGGCGGTGGATGCCTCTGCCGCCGGACACGTCTCTTCCTCCGCGGCGGATCGCCTCTGCGCTCGAAGTCGACGTCGCCGCCAGTCCTGAGTGGTTCGGCGACGGCTACAAGGCGTTCCGGGAGATCGTCTTCCGCCGTGAGCTGGCTGAGATGCTGGTGGCGGCCAGCCCGAGAGACTTCAAGATCCGAGAAGTCGCCTGGAGATGATCGACGACGCGGGAAATGAGGGCCCAAGAAATCCTCGTGGAGCGGCACACGGGGCACGGATTTTTCCAACGACCCACACACTGTCTTCATCTTAAGGATTGTGCCATGATTCTTCCATCTTCCTTCGGAGGAAGTACCACCGAAACCGTTGGCTACTTCGCCTACAATACGGAAATGTTGGCCGATTGGATCTATCGCGACATTGGTACCTGGGAGGAAGAGCATTGGGTTGAGGTCCGTCCGGGCTGGTCGGGTCCCAGTGACGCTCTGTCTGACCTCACGCCGGCGCCGACACTGTTCCGGTTTGCTTTCGTCCCGATCGGTGGGTGGACCGTGCTCATGAGCAGCGGCCCTCTCGGCAGTGATGTAGGAATATTACCGAGCCATGCAGCGAGAGGGCTGGGCATCCGGGCTCTCCGGGCCGTCTGCACAGATAATGACATCAAGTATCCTGCGCGGATCCTCGAGGTGTTTGGACCCGATGGCGTCGATATCCTTGGGTATGAACGATCGATAGCAGCCTCGAACGACGGGGGTAGGTGGGTGTTCGAGACGTACGGGACACCGTACGACTTTGAAAACCTAGAGGCCTACAAACGAAGGACCCGTTCCACTCGTTTCACCGCCGATATGATGTACGCGTACCTACGTGCGCTCGGAGTGCCTATCGGTGTCGAACCAGAATGGTCTTCCGCACGAATGCTAGAGTGGCGTGGATGGGAGGAAGCGTAGGCGAACATATATGCCTCTTCCTTCCTTCCTGACGTGGGGGATGGGACAGTCCGCCGCCGATGAGCAGCATGGGTAGTCGGTAGTGCTCGGGATTGCGGAACCTGTGTGTGATGCGGTCGTGGGGCTCGATGGGGCCGTTGATCGCTCACGGCCACCCAGCGTCGTCCGTGGTCGTCTGTCTCCGGGCACCTGTGCCCACGGCCGCGCGTCGTGCGCCGGGGGGTTGGTACGCCGGTAGGCTGACGTCGGTCGCGGCTTCCAGGCGCGGCGCCGACCTAGGAGTGGACAGCAACAGTGGCTTCACGTCTCGACAACGTCATCGCTCTCGCCAAGCGGCGGGGGTTCGTGTTCCCGTGCGGGGAGATCTACGGCGGCACACGGTCCGCCTGGGACTACGGACCGCTCGGAGTCGAGCTCAAGGAGGCCATCAAACGGCAGTGGTGGCGGTCGGTGGTGACTGCTCGCGACGACGTCGTGGGGTTGGACTCGTCGGTGATCTTGCCCCGGCAGGTGTGGGTGGCCTCGGGGCACGTGGGGGTGTTCACCGACCCGCTGACCGAGTGCCTGTCGTGCCACAAACGGTTCCGCGGGGACCACCTCGTGGAGGAGTTCGCCGAGCGCAAGGGCCGTGAGCCTGCTGACGGGCTGGCGGAGGTCCCGTGCCCGGGGTGCGGCACCCGGGGCCAGTGGACCGAGCCGCGCGACTTCAACATGATGCTCAAGACCTACCTGGGGCCCGTCGAGGACGAGTCTGGTCTGCACTACCTGCGCCCGGAGACCGCGCAGGGCATCTTCGTGAACTTCGCCCAGGTGCACAAGTCCATGCGGATGAAGGTGCCGTTCGGTATCGGCCAGGTCGGCAAGTCGTTCCGCAACGAGATCACCCCGGGTAACTTCATCTTCCGGACCCGCGAGTTCGAGCAGATGGAGATGGAGTTCTTCGTCGAGCCAGGAACGGACGAAGAGTGGCACCAGTACTGGATCGACGCGCGCACCCAATGGTACGTCGACCTGGGTGTCGACCGCGACAACCTGCGGCACTACGAGCACCCCAAAGAAAAACTCTCGCACTATTCGAAGCGGACTGTTGACATCGAATACCGGTTCGGTTTCCCGGGGGGGGAGTGGGGTGAGCTGGAAGGTATCGCCAACCGCACCGACTTCGACCTGACGACCCACGAGGAGCACTCCAAGCAGGACCTGCACTACCGCGACACGGCGACGGGGGAGTCGTACGTCCCGTATGTCATTGAACCGGCCGCGGGGCTGACCCGTTCGCTCATGACGTTCCTCGTCGACGCCTACCGCGAAGAGGACGCCCCTACCGCCAGCGGCGGTACCGAGCTGCGCACCGTGCTGCGGCTGGACCCCCGCCTGGCGCCGGTGAAGGCCGCTGTGCTGCCGCTGAGCAAACACGCCGACCTGTCCCCGAAAGCCCAAGCCCTGGCTGCCGAGCTGCGCGGCTCGTGGAACGTCGACTACGACGAGACCCGCGCCATCGGTCGGCGCTACCGCCGCCAGGACGAGATCGGCACCCCCTTCTGCGTCACCGTGGATTTCGACACCCTCGACGACCAGGCCGTCACCATCCGTCACCGCGACGAGATGACCCAAGAACGCGTCGCGCTCGACCAGGTGCGTGCCTACCTTGCGCAGCGCCTGGTCGGAGCCTGACCCCATGGCAGGCCCGTTGCGGATCGGGCCGGTCGAGGTGGTGCCTCCGGTCGTGCTCGCCCCGATGGCCGGAGTGACCAACGCGGCGTTCCGGCGCCTGTGCCGCGAACAAGGCGCGGGGTTGTGCGTCGCAGAGATGGTGACCAGCCGGGCGCTGGTCGAGCGCAACCCGGAGGCGCTGCGGATCATCACGCCCGGGCCCGACGAGCCAGTCCGCTCTGTGCAGGTCTACGGCGTGGACCCGGCCACCGTCGCCGCGGCGGTGCGGATCTTGGTCGACGAGGACCGCGCTGACCACATCGACCTGAACTTCGGCTGCCCGGTGCCCAAAGTCACCCGGCGCGGCGGGGGAGCGGCCCTGCCGTGGAAACACGCCTTGTTCGCCGCCATCGTCACCGCCGCTGTCACCGCGGCCGGCCGTGTCCCGGTGACGGTGAAGATGCGCACCGGTATCGACCACGAGCACCTGACCTACCTCGAAGCCGGGCTCGCCGCCCAGGACGCTGGGGTCGCCGCTGTCGCCCTGCACGGGCGCACCGCCGCCCAGCACTACTCGGGGGCGGCCGACTGGGACACGATCGCTGCGCTCAAACAAGCCCTCGATGTGCCGGTCCTCGGCAACGGCGATATCTGGAGCGCCGAAGACGCGCTGGCCATGGTCGCCCACACCGGCTGCGACGGGGTGGTGGTCGGGCGCGGCTGCCAAGGGCGCCCGTGGCTGTTCGCCGACCTCGCCGCAGCGTTCGACGGCCGTGACGAGCGTGTGCGCCCCGGGATGCGTGAGGTCGCCGCTATGGTCCGCAGGCACGCCGAGCTCATGGTCGCCGCGTTCCCCTCCGAAGACAAAGCCCTACGTGACCTGCGCAAGCACATGGCCTGGTACTTCAAGGGGTATGTCGTGGGCGGTCCGATGCGCGCTGCGCTGGCGAGGGTCTCGACGCTGGCTGAGCTAGACGGTCTGCTGGCCCAGCTGGACCTCGACCAGAGCTACCCCGGTCCGGGCGCCGAAGGTCCGCGTGGCCGGGCCGGGTCGCCGAAACGTCCAGCGTTGCCGGACGGCTGGCTGGACTCACGCGGCCTGTCGGAGGCTTTCGAGGCGAACCTGCGCGAGGCTGAGGCATCCGTCTCCGGTGGCTGAGCTCAGCCGTTTGGGTGCACGACGGCCCGGTGGACCCGACCAATGACGTCGACCGGTTTGGCGGGAAAAATACGACTAATCGTCTCGACAAACGTGTGTATATAGTCCGCTAGAAGCACGCCGAGGTCACGGTTGAGTCACGGGGAGCACGAGCGTTTGCGGGCGGTGAAATGCCTGGATATATTCATGGGACCACAGCTGTAGAGTCGCGCGCCGCGATCCGTAATAGGTCGGATTGGCCGCACGCCCGACCGATGAAGGGAAATACTTCGATGCGCAGGATCATGCAGACAGTGGCGGCAGCCGCCGCGGTCGTGCTGCTGGCGACAGCGTGCGGCAGCAGCGGTAACGACGCCAGCCCCACCGCTACCGACGAAAAACCCGTCCGCGGAAACGAGCAGCTCGTCATCTGGACTGACGAGGTTCGGCTCCCCGCGATCAAGGCTGTCGCCGCGGAGTTCGGCAAGGCGAACGGCATCACGGTCGGCGTCCAGGCGATCGTCAACGTGAGGGCTGATTTCATCACCGCGAACCAGGCGGGCAACGGTCCTGACATCGTCGTCGGTGCCCACGATTGGCTGGGCCAGCTCGTGGCGAACGGTTCGGTCGACCCCGTCCAGCTCAGCCAAGACACCGTCGCGATGTACTCAGAGAAGTCCATCCAGGCAGTGACCTACAACGGCCAGCTCTACGGCGTGCCGTACTCGATCGAGACGATCGCGCTGTTCTGCAACAAAGAGGCCGTCGGCGACACGAAGTTCGCCACGCTCGACGACGCGATTGCCGCAGGCCAGGCCGCCAAGGACGCCAACAAGGTCGAGTCGGTGCTGAACGTGCCTGTGGGCACCGACGGTGACCCCTATCACATGCAGCCGCTGTACACGTCGGCCGGTGGGTACCTGTTCGGTACCACCGCAGACGGTTCGTACAACCCCGACGACCTCGGCGTGGGCACCGATGCCGGTATCGCGGCAGGGAAGAAGATCGGAGAGCTGGGCAAGGCCGGTGTGCTGTCGACCTCGATCTCCGCGGACAACTCCGTGGCGCTGTTCGCCGGCAAGAAAGCTGGCTGCTTGATCTCCGGGCCGTGGGCGCTGGCCGACGTGCGTAAAGGTCTGGGCGCCGACGGGTACACCCTCGAACCGATCCCCGGTTTCGCAGGGATGGACCCTGCCCAGCCGTTCGCCGGGGTGAACTCGTTCTTCATCGCGTCCAACGGCAAGAACAAGAACTTCGCCCAGGCGTTCGTCACCGGAACCACCGCTGGCGGGCTCAACACGACCGAAGCGATGACGACATTGTTCGAGGCCGAGAACCGGCCTCCGGCCATGACGGCGGTCCGTGACGCGGTCGCGGCCGACAACCCCGACATGGACACCTTCGCCCAGGCCGCAGACGCAGCAGCCCCGATGCCTGCTATCCCCGCGATGGACCAGGTGTGGACCCCGCTGGGCGTGGCCTACGCGAACATCGTGGGCGGCAAAGACGCGGCGACTGAGATGAAGAAGGCCGCTGCGACGATCACAGCAGCGATCGCCAAGTCCTGATCCCCGGTTCGTGGGGGGCCTGGTCTCACCAGGCCCCCCACACCCCGTCGTCGAGGAGTAGCTGTGACGGTCACCGACGTGCCTCCCACCGAGCCAGCTGCGCGTAAGCGGCGGCCACGTGCGGCCACGGGTGTGTACGTGCTCAAGGTCGTCGCCCTGGCGCTGATCGCAGCAGTGCTCATCTCGGTGCTGCCCGCGGTGGTGGCCACCAAGCAGTGGGGGTTCTTGGCAGTCTTGGTGGCTGTCGCGGCGCTCCTCGTGGCGGTCTACGCCACCAAACGCGCGATCCCGGCCAAATATTTGCTGCCCGGCGTGCTCATGCTGGTGCTGTTCTTGATCTACCCGATCATGCTGACGTTCCAGCTGTCGACGACGAACTATGGTGACGGTACCCGCAGCTCCAAAGCCGAGGCCGTCGTGCGGATCGTGGGGACCTCGGCCGTGCAGGTCGAAGGCGGCGCCGTGTACTCCCTGGCGGTGGGCACCCAAGGGACGCCGACCTCCGGACCGTTCGCGTTCTTCCTCGTGGACACCAAGACCGACGACGTCTACCGCGGCACCGAGACAGACTTCACCGCGCTCGACCCGGCTTCTGTCACCGTCGAGAACGGGCTGGTCACCGCCGCAGACGGCTGGACCATGCTGAACCGCGAGCAGATCAACACGATCTCCGGGGCGAACCAGCCGCTCGATGGGTTTACTGTCCCGGCCGGGGACAACGAGGTCATCAAGGTCCAGGGGTTCCAGGCGATCACCATGCGCACCCCGCTGGTCTACGACAAAGCCGCTGACACGATCACCAACACCGACACCGGCGCGGTGTACACGCCGCAGCGCTCGGAGTCTGGTGACCGGTCGTTCTTCGTCGACTCCGACGGCAGACGGCTGTCGAGCCAGTCCTGGGGCGAGAACATCGGGACGTTCAACTACAAGCGGATGTTCACCGACTCGCGGATCACCGGCCCGTTCTTCTCGATCTTCTTGTGGACCGTCATCTTCGCCACGGCGTCGGTGGGCCTGACGTTCTTCTTGGGCCTGGGGCTGGCGATCGTCCTCAACGACCCGCGGCTGCGCTTCCAGAGGTTCTACCGTTCGGCGTTGATCTTGCCGTACGCCATCCCTGGGTTCATCTCCCTCATGGTGTGGGCCGGTTTCTGGAACCAGCGGTTCGGGCTGATCAACGAGATGCTCGGGATCCACGTCAACTGGCTGGGCGAGATGTGGCCAGCACGGTTCGCCGTCATCGCCACGAACCTGTGGATGGGCTTCCCGTACATGTTCTTGGTCTGCACCGGTGCGCTGCAGTCGATCCCCGGTGACCTGAAAGAAGCTGCTGCGATCGACGGGGCCAGCGGGTTCACCCAGTTCCGCAAGATCACCTTCCCGCTGCTGCTGGTGTCGGTCGCGCCGCTGCTGGTCTCAGCGTTCGCCTTCAACTTCAACAACTTCAACGCCATCCAGCTGCTCACCCGTGGCGGTCCGTTCAGCTCGGACAACCCCACTGCCGGCGGCACGGACATCCTCATCAGCTACACCTACCGGCTGGCGTTCGGGACCAGCGGCCAGCAGATCGGCTTCGCAGCAGCGGTCTCGGTGGTGCTGTTCATCTTGACTGGTGTGATCGCGGCCATCCAGTTCCGGGCCACCCGCTTCTTGGAGGATGTGAACTGATGATGAGCGCAGCAGCGAAAACCGCCAAACCGCGTAAGCCTGTCGTCGCAGGTCCTGACAAGGTCCACGGCCTGCGGTGGTGGCGTGAGCTGGGCTGGCGCCACGTGATCGGGATCCTCGCGGTGGTCTACGCCCTGATCCCGGTGCTGTACATCTTCTCCGCGTCGGTCAACCCTCTGGGGTCGATCGCCACGACCGAGCTCATCCCGCGCGACTTCTCTCTCGTCTGGTTCCAAGAGCTCGCCAACAACAAGCAGAGGCCGTTCTTCCAGTGGCTGGGCAACACGGTGATCGTCGCCTCCGTGGTCGTCGTCATGCAGGTGTTCTTCTCGACGCTCGCAGCGTTCGCGTTCTCCCGCCTGCGGTTCAAAGGACGTCGCGCCGGGCTGCTGACCTTGCTGCTCATCCAGATGTTCCCGCAGATCCTGGCGACTGTGGCGCTGTTCAGGATCTTCTCGACCGTCGGGCAGGTCGTCCCCGAGCTCGGGCTGGACACCCTCGCCGGGTACATCTTGGTCATGATGGGTGGGTCGCTGGGCCAGGTGTGGCTCATCAAAGGCACGTTCGACACGATCCCCAAAGAGCTGGACGAGGCGGCGAAGATCGACGGAGCCAGCCACGCCGGGTTGTTCTTCCGCATCTTGCTGCCGTTGCTGCGGCCTATCCTCGTCATCACCGGCCTGCTGGTCTTCGTCGGGGTGATCGCAGAGTTCCTGCTCGCGTCGATCTTCTTGCGCTCGACCGGCGTCAAGACAGTCTCGGTCGGTATGTACGGGGTGCTCATGGGCGATATGTCCAACAACCTGGGGTGGTTCGCCGCGGCGTCGGTCGTCGTGGCCCTGCCTGTCATCATCTTGTTCCAGTACTTGCAGCGCTACATCGTCGGAGGCATCACAGCCGGGTCGGTGAAGGGATGAGCGACCTTCTTGGCTCGCCCCACCACGACGGTTCGCCCCTGTACACGCCCGGCCCGCCACCGGGTATCGGCGACACCGTCCCGGTACGGGTCTGGGTCCCGTCGACCCCCGGCAAACCAGCGGACGAGACCGAGGTCTACCTGCGGCGGTGGCGCGACGCCGAGCCGGTGGTCACACGTGCGACGCTGGACACCTGCGACGGCACCGGCGCCTGGTTCACCGCCGAGGTCACCTGTGACCACCAGCTCAACCACTACCGCTTCTTGCTGGCAGGTGACGGCTACCGCTGGCTCAACGCCTCAGGCGTGTGGGACCGCGACGTGGCTGACGCGTACGACTTCCGGATCTCCACAGCGGACCCACCCCCAGACTGGATCGCCGACCAGATCGTCTACCAGGTGTTCCCCGACAGGTTCGCACGCTCAGCACCACACGAAACCCCGGGGTGGGCGGACCCGGCCGCCTGGGACGACGACGTCGACGAGCGCGAGCACCACTCGGCCCGGCAGTGGTACGGCGGCGACCTCGACGGGATCGCCGCCCACCTGGACGTCTTGGACGACCTGTCGGCCACGACCTTGTACATGACCCCGGTGTTCACCGCCGGGTCGGTGCACCGCTACGACGCGGCGAGCTTTGACCACGTCGACCAGGCGCTCGGCGGCGACGAAGCGCTGGCGCGCCTGCTCACAGCGGCCCACGCCCGCGGGATCCGGGTGGTCGGCGACCTGACCCTCAACCACACCGGGTCGACCCACGAGTGGTTCATCTGCGCCCAGGCCGACCTCGACCGGCCCTGCGTCGGGTTCTACCTGTTCCGCTCGCACCCTCACGACTACGTGTCGTGGTGGAACATCCCGTCCCTGCCCAAGCTCAACCACACATCGAGCCACCTGCGCCACGAGCTGTACGAAGGCCCGGGGTCGGTGGTCGCCCGATGGCTGGACTTCGGCCTCGACGGGTGGCGGATCGACGTGGCGAACATGGTCGGCCGGCTGGGCCCCACCGACGTCGCCCACGAGGTGGCACGTACGGTCCGCGCCACCATGGCCGCACACCACCGCGACGCGTGGTTGTTGGCCGAGGCCGGCCACGACGCTGCCAGAGACGGTGACATCGACGGCGACGGCTGGCACGGCACCATGGACTACTCCGGTTTTACCCGGCCCGTGTGGACCTGGCTCAACAGTCCTGCCGCCGCTGCGGGAATGCAGTACCTGGGCCTGCCCGTCGCGATCCCGCGCCTGGGCGGGCAGGCGCTCGTGGCGACGATGCGCGAGATCCACGCTGGGGCGCCGTGGAGGTCGTGGCTCGCCTCGACCCTGCACCTGGACTCGCACGACACCCCCCGGTTCCGCACAGTGACCGGCGGGGGAGACAGTGGGCACGCTGACGCCGCCGGGGCTGGCCGGGCCGCCCACCTGGTCGGTCTGGCCCTGCAGATGACGATGCCTGGGGTGCCGAGCATCTTCTGCGGCGACGAGCTGGGGATGACCGGGCGCAGCGGTGAGCACTCACGCACCCCGTACCCGTGGGACGGCAACCGGGCGGACCTGGCCCGTATCGACGCACCCACCCTCGCCGCGTACCGCACCTGGACCGCCTTGCGCCGCAACCTGGTCGCCCTGCGGCGTGGGAGCCTGCGTTTCGTCGATGCTGGCCACGACTCGGTGACATACCTGCGTGAGCACCCTGACCAGCGGGTCCTCGTCCACGTGGCCCGTGGGCCGCACGGTCCGGTGAGCCTGCCGCTGTCGGGTCTGGGGCTGTCGTCAGCCGCCCAGGCGAGCGCCGCAGTGCCTGACGACCCGACCTCTGGCAGCATCGTGGCAAGCGGAGTCGCCGACGACCTGGCGCTCGCAGCGTCCGGTCCAGGAGCGGCGGTGTGGGTGCTGGAATGACCCTGCGTGAACATCGCGGAGGAGGTTTCGGGCACATGGACGACCGGGCCGCGACCGTCCAGGTGCACCGCCAGCGCCCGTCCGACGTGGGGCTGGTCCACCCCGACTGGTCCCGCGACGCCACGGTGTACGAGGTCAACACCCGCGAGTTCACCCCGCAGGGCACGTTCGCGGCGGCGGTGGCGCACCTGCCTCGTCTGGCCGACCTGGGTGTGTCGATCTTGTGGCTGCAACCGGTGCACACGGTCGGCCGTTCGAAGGGCAGCCCGTACGCGGTGCGCGACTACTACCAGGTCGACCCTGAGCTGGGTACCGTCGAGGACCTGCGGGCGTTCGTCGGCGCGGCCCACGACCTGGGCATGCACGTCATCGTCGACTGGGTGGCCAGCCACACCGCCTGCGACTGCGCGCTCGTCGCCGAGCACCCCGACTGGTACTGCCACGACTGGAAAGGCGACCTGGGCCCGGCCCCGTGGGGCTGGGACGACATCGTCGACCTGGACTACTCGG
Organism: Micrococcales bacterium; assembly: GCA_009779195.1. Classification (GTDB taxonomy): domain Bacteria; phylum Actinomycetota; class Actinomycetes; order Actinomycetales; family Cellulomonadaceae; genus Cellulomonas. Next base: position 15,157 of record WRET01000035.1, on the reverse strand, counting down.
TCCCTGCTGTGCGCGACTACATGGTCGACGCCATGGTCCACTGGGTCCGGGAGGTCGAGCTCGACGGTTTCCGGTGCGATATCGCCGGGCTGGTCCCCACAGATTTCTGGGAACGCGCCAGGTCGGCCCTCGACGCCGTGCGCCCGGTGTTCCTGCTCGCCGAGTGGGAGTCGCGCGAGCTGCACGACCGTGCTTTCGACGCCACCTGCTGCTGGTCGTGGGCCGAAGCGATGCGCGCTGTCGCCGACGGTGACGCCAACGCCAACGCCCTGCGTTCGTACTACGCCTGGAACACCAAGGCGTACCGCGCCGACGCCATGCGCCTGCTCTTCGTCACCGACCACGACCAGAACTCGTGGGACAGCAGCACTCCTCACCAGTTCGGCGGCGCCCAAGAGGTCGCAGTCGTCTTGTCGATGCTCTCCGAAGGAATCCCCCTGGTCTACGACGGCCCCGAGGACGAACGCCGCCGGGCCTTCTTCGACGCCTTCTTCGACGCCGACCAGCCCGGATGGCACGACCACCCCATGAGCGAGCTCTACCGCCGCCTCATCGCCCTCAAGAAAGCCAACTCCTCCCTGTGGAACGGCACCTGGGGCGCCCCCATGGTCGAAGTCCGCACCTCCAAACCCTCCCGCGTCCTGGCCTTCACCCGCCAGTCGTCCCTCAACGACGACGCCATCCTCATGGTCGCCAACCTTTCCCCCCAACGCCGCTCCGTCAGCCTCACCGACGGCCCCTACACCGGCCCCTGGACCGACTTCACCACCGGCGACCACATCACCCTCACCCCCGGCGCCGCAGTAGACCTCACCAAATGGGGCTACCGCGCCCTCGTCCGCGGCTCCGGCGCCTAACCGTCCTCACGACAACGTTCACTAATCACCAACTCGTTCACTATGGTGAACGGTCTCGTGATTGATGAACGGTGTCGTGGCGGCAGCATCAGGTGTTCACACCTAGCCCGAGTGACTCTCGAGCCCAGGCGCGGTCCTCCTCGTTGATCCCGCCTGCCTCCGCGATCATCTCGTCGATGATGCCACGTGCACCAGCCCAGTCAGGCTCACGCCGGGCAAGCCGAGTGAAGTACGCCGACACCGACGTCACGTCCCCAGTGTCCACGGCTCGCCGAGCCTTGTGCGCAACAGCGTCAGGAACACTGATAGTGATCCGTTTCATGTGTTGACCATACTCGGTGTGGGCACGTCGTTTTTGAGAAGGGTCACAGGACGGTCAGGGTGACGTCCACTGGGTCGCCGACGGTGAGGGTCTCGGCTGTGGCTCGTTTGCGGGCGACGAGCAGAAGGAAGCCGGTCTTGTCGGGGAAGACGGTGGTCCTCCAGGTGGTCTGGCCGATCGTGGCTTCGACCCTGACGCCCTGGAAGCCGACGCGTAGGACGGGAAGGTCGTCGATGAGGTCGGACTCGTCGGCGGGGACGCGTATGACGAGATAGGTCGACCGGCCGTGGGTCAGGGACTCCAGCAGGGCCGTGAAGCGGACACGGGTCACGAGAGCCATCTTCCCAGGGAGCCGAGACTGTGGTGCGCGCACTGGACGACGGCTGGGGCGCGTCCCGGGGAGCGGACCCAGTCTGACCAGGGCAGTGCCGCTCGACAGGTGGGGCAGGCCGAGACCATCCGTAGCAGGCACCGGTGACCGACGCAGGCGAACGCTCGTTGGGCACCTCGGCAGGGCTGGGTAGGATCATGTGATGGCTGCTGACTTGGTGGAACAACCCCGGTCTTCGGCACACAGGACGCCCCGGACGTTCCGGATCCTTCCGACGTGAGTCAGCCCGCGTCGACGTGCACAGGGTGCAGTACCGAGATCCCGTCGGGGATGTGGTTCTGCGGTATATGCGGCACGCCCGTCGGGTCGTGAACGCGCACACAGACGTGGCCAGTTGCCTGACGGTCCCGTCGTCTGCTTTCTTGCCCCACGTCGGTGCGCCGGGGCGAGACTGTCCCCATCCTCGTGGGGCGGTGGGGTTCGCCTCGTCCGGTCGCCTAGGGTCGTGTCATGGCTGCTGACCTGAGTGCGCTCGTGCCGTTGTTCGTGGAGAACTACCATGGCGTCAGGAAATGGCGGTGCGGTTTTCCTTCGTGGCTGGGAGCGGCCTTTATGTTTTCGTCGCACGACGCGGTGCTCGACGTGGTGGAGCTCAAAAAGCTGGGGCGGGATATACGTAAGAAGCCGGGATCTTTCTCTGCAGGGGTCGAAGCGGTGATGGCTGCGTGGGCTTCTGTGTCGTCCGACCCGGGCGAGGGCGTCTATCTGATGAAGATGGCCTGGAAAGCGTTGGTGGCTGCGTGCTTCGCACCTGGTCCGCACCTGTCGATGGCGTCTGTCGTGCTGGCCGAGCATGTGCAACGGGACGATTTCAAACGTGTTTCTCGGAGCGCCCGGCGGTACTACGCGGCGCAACGGTCAGACCACTCGATCATCACAGGGGCAGACGATGCTGTTCCGTCGCTGCTGATGGTGCTGAGCCCGATGGACGTCCCGACCGCCGCGACGCGTACCGAAAGCATGTACCAGACGGTCAGACCGTGGTTCGGCCACAACGACGCGCAGGCCCTCGCGCAGGTCTTGGTCGTCGGTGGTGCGAAGAAGCTCGACCCTGGGCGTGTCATGGCCATGCGTAACGCACTGCGGCGTGCAGGTGCGAAGGTCGTCGACCCCAGCGCCTTGGGCCTGCTGGTGCTGGCGTCCTGCGACCACGAATGGCTGTCAGGCCTGGTCGCGCAGGTGTCGGCCGAGCTGTCCGCGTCGAGGGTCCCGGCACGCAGGTTTGGCAAAGCGACGCGTGACACGTTGGCGACGGTCCTGGTCGCGCTGGCTGTGGCTGACGACCCGCAGGTGGGCCTGGTCCGCGCGGTGCACCTCAACGCCGTGGCTCGTCTCGTCGCCAGGCTGCAGCCTGGCGCGGTTGGGTGAGCCACCCACGTCGGTCACCTGTCACCGAGGGTTGCGTGATGGGGTCGCGTGACTGGGGGGGAGGGGAGCAGGCCGAGGCCATCCGCCGCAGGCACGGTGACCGACGCAGGCGAACGCTCGTTGGGAACCTCGGCAGGGCTGGGTAGGATCATGTGATGGCTGCTGACCTGAGTGCACTCGTTCCGTTGTTCGCGCAGAACATCCATGCTGGCAGACGGCTCGGCGACGCGTGCCGCCGGGGCACTGCTTTCATAGGCTCGTCGCACGACGTGGTGCTCGATGTGGACGCACTCAAAGACCTCGCCAAGAAGGTGCGCAAAGAGTCGGGCGGGTTCGCCAGTGGGATCGACCCGGTGATAGCGGCGCAGGCCGTCCTGTCCACAGACCCGGTCCGGGCTGTCCACCTGATGAAGGTGGCGTGGGACGTGCTGAAGGTCAAGCCGTTCACCACATCGCCTCACCTGTCGATGGCAGCTGTTCTGCTGGCCGAACGCGTCGGTCTGGACGATTTTGGGTTGGTCGCCCAACGTGCCCGAGATTTTTTCATGGCACAACGTGCGGACCACTCTTTCATCACCTCGGCGGACGATTTTGTCCCGTCCCTCTTGATGGCGATGACCCCGATGGAGGTGCCGACCGGGGCGATGGCCACCGAGAGTGTGTACAAGACGGTGAAACCGTGGTTCACCTATAACGGTGCTCAGGCGCTCGCGCAGGTCCTGGTCGTCGGCGGTGCGCACGAGTTCGACCCTGGTCGGCTCGTGGCGTTGCGTAACGCACTTGGTCGTGCGGGGGTGAAGGTTGGCGAGCCGAGCCTCTTGGGCCTGCTGGTCCTGGTGTCGTCCGACCACGAATGGTTGTCCACCACGGTCGCCCGGGTCGCCGACGAGCTGGACGCGGCGAAGGTCCTGCCCGGTAGGTTCTCCAAGACCCCGCGCCACGCCTTGGCGATGGCCCTGGTCGCGCTGGCTGTGGCCGACGACGCGCTCACGCCGCTGGTCCACGCGGTGGTCCTCAACATCGTGGCCCGTCTGGTCGTGGAGGAGCAGGCAGCAGCGTCGTCGGCCGCGATGTGACCGGACGCAGACACCCACGGCGCGTGGGACGCACGTAGTACGTTGTCACCGAGCGCCGGAAGGAAGTGCGTGATGGCCGAGTCGGTGGGGGTTGGTTACGGGGAGGCTGACCGGGAGCGGTTGGTGCCTGAGGCGGCCAAGTCGCAGCAGCGCACGGCGTTCGAACGGGACCGGGCGCGGTTGGTGCACTGTTCGGCGCTGCGGCGGCTGGGGGCCAAGACGCAGGTGCTGGGGCCGTCTTCGGACGACTTCGTGCGCACCCGGTTGACGCACACCCTGGAGGTCGCGCAGGTCGGACGGGAGATCGGCAAGGTGCTGGGCTGCGACCCCGACGTCGTGGACACCGCGTGCCTGGCCCACGACCTGGGGCACCCGCCGTTCGGGCACAACGGGGAGCGGGCGCTGGCCGAGATGGCTCGCGGGATCGGCGGGTTCGAGGGGAACGCGCAGACCCTGCGGTTGCTGGTCCGGCTGGAGTCGAAGGTGACACAGCCTGACGGGACGTCGGTGGGGCTGAACCTGACCCGGGCGTGCCTGGACGCGTCGGTCAAGTACCCGTGGGGGTTCGGGGAGGGACCTGTCAGTGCTGTCTCGGGGCGTCCGACGCACAAGTTCGGTGTGTACGGCGACGACCGGCCTGTGTTCGACTGGGTGCGCGACGGCGCCCCAGAAGGTCGCAAATGCTTGGAAGCGCAGGTCATGGACCTGGCCGACGATATCTCCTACTCGGTGCACGACGTGGAAGACGCGGTCGTCGGCGGACGGGTGGACCCGCAGGTGCTCACCATCGCCGACCAGCGCGAGTTCATCGCCAACGCCGTGGCGACCTGGTACGGCGCTCCCCACAGTGCCGAAGACCTCTACGCCGCCATGGACCGCCTGGTCGCCGCCCGGCTGTGGCCCGACGGTTTCGACGGGTCCCGCCGCGCCCTGGCCATGCTCAAAGACGCGACGAGCCAGCTCATCGGCCGTTTCGCCAAGGCTGCGCAGAAGGCCACCCAGGCCCGGTACGGCCCTGGTCCACACTCACGTTACGGCGCTGACCTGGTCGTTCCCGACGGCACCGCTGCCGAGATCATGGTGCTCAAAGGTATCGCCGTGGCCTATGTCATGGCCCCGCGCGAGCTGGAGCCGTTGTACGACGCGCAGCGCGCCATGCTCACCGAGCTGGTCGAGGTCTTGTCCGACCGTGCCCCCATCGCCCTGGAGATCCCCTTCGCCGCCGACTGGCGGGCTGCGTGCGACGACGCTGCCCGGCTGCGTGTCGTCATCGACCAGGTTGCCGCGTTGACCGACGTGTCAGCAGGTGTGTGGCACAGCCGGCTGGTGGGGACGTCGGGTGGTGCGGGCCGCCTCACGTGACGGTTGCGCCCACTGTCCTGGTCACACCTGGTGCGAAAGTGATACCTCTCCAGGGACTGCCGTCGGAGCACGTCAGCCCTGCAACGTGACCAGGGCGGTGACCGCGGCGACGACGAGGACCAGCGCGACCACGACCACCACACGCAGACCCACTGAGCGCCGGGGTGTGGTCGGGGCCACCTGGCCGACGGCATGCGGTGGGGTGTGGCTCGATTGCCTCGCAGGTGCCGGCGTGCCGGTGACTGGCGAGGGAGGGGTGCTGCTGACCGGTGGTGGTGTGGTGGTAACCGGTGTCGGTGTGGTGGTGACTGGCGGAGGCGGCGGGGCGGCCGGTGGTTGCGCCCCGGTCAGCGGGGGTCCGCCTGGTTGGGGGCTGGGTGTGGTGAGCACCGCGGACTGTTCGGGGTACCCCAGTCCTGGTGGACGTCTGGTCGGGTCGCGGCGCACAGCCTCCAGGTCGGCGCGGAAGGTCCCGGCGTCTTGGTACCGGTTGTCGCGGTCCTTGGCCAAGGCTTTGGCCAGCACCTCGTCCAGCACCGGTGGCAGGTGGGGGTTGACCGTGGTCGGCGGTGGCGAGGGGTCGTTGATGTGGGCGTACGCCGTGGCGACAGTGGTCCTGCCGACGAACGGGGGGCGCCCTGTGAGCATCTCGAACAGCAGGCACCCGGCTGAGTACAGGTCCGAGCGGGTGTCGGCCTTGTGGCCCATGACTTGTTCGGGGGACAGGTAAGCGGGGGTACCCAGCACACCTTTGGTGGTGGTCGTGCCGGTGTCTGCCGCAGGACGGGCGATGGCGAAGTCCATGACCTTGACGGTCCCGGCGGTGGTGAGCATGACGTTGCCGGGTTTGACGTCGCGGTGCACTATGCCGGCCTGGTGGGAGAACTCCAGGGCTGTCAGGAGGTCGGCGGCGATACCCAGCGCCTGGTCGACCGGCAGGGGCTGCCCGTCGGGTATGAGCTGGGTGAGCGGATGCCCTGAGACCAGCTCCATAACCATGAACGGGACAGTGACCGCTGCGCCGTCTTTCCCGGGGACCTGAGCAGTGTCGATGTCGTAGACCCGCACGATGGACGGGTGGTTGAGCCGGCCTGCCATCGAGGCGCCACGGCTGAAACGTAGGACGAAATCAGGGTCCTCGGCCAGGGGGGTGTGCGGGACCTTGATGGCGACCTGCCGACCGAGCAGCTGGTCGCGTCCGCGGTAGACCAGCGCGACCGCGCCGTTGCCGATGACCTCACCCAGCTCGTACCGCCCGGCCAGGACGGTGACCGCAGGTTCGAGCGTGGCAGGCCCGCTACCACCAGGTAGGGCAGGGACGGCCTCGGCGGGAGGGGGTGGTGAGGTCCCGGGTGAAGCAGGGACGGCCCCGGCGGGAGTGGCCCCAGTGGCCCCTGGTGACGGGAGTGGGGCAGGTGGTGCGGCGCTAGGAACGGGTCCAGGGACATGCCTGGCGGGAGGGGGCGGTCCGGGTTGGGCGGCTGGCCGAGGTGGGCCCGGCGCGGTGGCAGGGTGGGTCAGCAGGTGCGGGGGGGTGCGCAGGGCGCCGGTGGCCACAGCGAGCTTGGGGTCGCCCAAGGGGCGGGCCATGATGCCGGTGATCTGGTGCAACGCCCGGGCCAAGGCAGGGGTGTGCGCCGTTCCCCCGGTCAGCAGCAGGCCCCGCAACGTCGTGGTCTGCGAATCGTGCAGGGCACGGGTCAGCAGGGTGGCGGTGCGGGCCATGTGGTCGGCGATGAGGTCTTCGTACTCGTCGCGGGTGATGGTCACGACCGTTTGCATACCCCCTGCAGCCACGGCGACCGGCGCGGTGGAGTACTCCGACAGGTCCTGTTTGGCTGCGGAGACCGTGTCCAGCAACGTCAGCACGTCCCCGAGGTTCTCTGGAGCGTCCAGCGCGTCGACCAGGTGCCCGCGCCCGGAGAGGGTCAGCTGGTCAGTGACCCACCCGAACACCAGGTCGTCCAGGTCGTTACCGCCCAGGCGGTCGTCGCCGGCCTGGGCGACCACGACCAGGCCCCCGGTGGGTGTGGTCTCCACCACCGCCACGTCGCACGTGCCCCCGCCGATGTCGACGACAGCCACACGTGAGCCAGGCCCCATGTCGCTGGTGGTGGTGTGGGCGTGGAACGCCGCCACCGGCTCGGGCAGCAAGAACACCTGGTTGGGGTCGAACCCTGCCAGTACCGCGGCCTGGCACAACGCGTCCAGCCGGGCCCGTGGCCACCCGACCGGATGGGTCAAGACCACCTGGACCGGTTCGGTACCTCCCGCGGCGCTGATGGCCCGTCTGCGCACCGCAGCCAGCACGTGCGAGACCATCTGAGCAGGTGAGACCAGGTCGTCTCCGAACAGCGCTGGTTCTTGCCCCAGCCGGGACTTGGGCGAACCCACGAAAGTCCCTGGGGCGGTGCGCCGGGCGTTGAGCGCCGCCTGCCCCACCCGCCACTGCTTCTCCTGGGCGGCATCCGGGCCGGCACCTGCGCTGGTGGTCAGGACCACTGCTGAGGGCATGGTGTCCGTCGCCGACCCCAGCTTGACCTTCTCCACCCGGCCGTCGGCGAACCGTGCTGCCGCCCCCGTGTTCGACGTGCCGAAGTCGACCGCGAGGACCCACCCACCTGGTCCTGCAGGATCGACTCCCACGATCGTTCCTCTCGTTCCACCGACTGTCCAAATCCTACCGGGGGGCGACCGGAGCGGAGCCACTTAAGCCCACCAGAGCGCACAGGGGGTTGGCACGCACGCCCTAGACTCGGGGGCGTGGCGGGACGGATCGTGCGCGAGGACGTGGAGACGGTCCGCGAGCGTGTGCGGATCGACGAGGTCATCGGGGCGCACGTGACGTTGCGCCCTGCCGGGGTGGGGACGCTCAAGGGGTTGTGCCCGTTCCACGACGAGAAGACCCCGTCGTTCAACGTGCGGCCCCAGGTGGGGCGCTACCACTGTTTCGGGTGCGGCGAAGGTGGCGACGTCATCACGTTCGTGCAGCGTATGGACGGTCTGGGGTTCACCGAAGCGGTCGACCACCTGGCTGGGCGCGTCGGGGTGACCGTGCGCTACGAGGACGGGTCGGCGCCACGGCCGGGGGAGGAGCCGGGGCGTCGTCGTCGGTTGCTCGACGCGCACAAAGTGGCCGAAGAGTATTTCCGGGACCAGCTGGCGAGCCCAGAGGCGCGGATCGGGCGGGCTTTCCTCGCCGAGCGGGGTTTCGACCGTGCTGCTGCCGAGCAGTTCGGGGTCGGGTTCGCCCCGCCGGGGTGGGACGCGTTGTTGCACCACCTGCGCGGACGGGCTTTCACCGAGGCCGAGCTGACTGCGTCAGGTCTGGTCAGCCAGGGCCGCAAAGGACTGATCGACCGGTTCCGCGGACGCCTGGTCTGGCCTATCCGGGAGGTCACGGGCGACACCGTCGGGTTCGGTGCGCGCCGTCTGCACGACGACGACACCGGCCCCAAGTACCTCAACACCCCCGAGACCCCCCTGTACCGCAAGTCTCATGTGCTGTACGGGATCGACCTGGCCAAACGCGAGATCGCCCGGACCCGCCAGGCTGTGGTCGTCGAGGGGTACACCGACGTCATGGCTATGCACCTGTCCGGGGTGGGCACAGCGGTGGCGACGTGCGGCACAGCGTTCGGCCCTGACCACGCCCGGATCGTGCGGCGTCTGCTCGGCGGGGCTGGGGGAGCCGGGGGAGTCCAGCTCGCCTCAGGTGACTCGGTCGGCGGTGAGGTGGTTTTCACCTTCGACGGTGACGCGGCGGGGCGGGCCGCAGCGCTCAAAGCGTTCGGTGAGGACCAGACGTTCGCCGCCCAGACCTTCGTCGCCATCGAACCCGGCGGTCTCGACCCGTGCGAGCTGCGCCAGCAACGTGGGTCCGACGCTGTACGTGCCCTGGTGTCCGGCCGCACCCCCATGTTCGAGTTCGTCGTGCGGTCCACCCTCGCCGCCCACAACCTCGACACCGCCGAAGGCCGGGTCGCCGCGCTGCGGGCTGCCGCGCCTGTGGTGGCCGGTATCCGCGACACCGCCCTGCGGCCCGAGTACACCCGCCAGCTCGCCGGGTGGTTGGGCCTGCCTGAGGCCCGGGTCCGCGACGCGGTCGGGTCGGGCCGAGGTCGTGCCCCCAGCGCCCCTGCCCGGCGCCCGGACCGTTCCGACCCTGTCGTCCGGGTGGAGCACAACGCCCTGGCAGCAGTCCTCCAGCACCCCGGGCTCGTCCCCGGGTCGTTCGACACCCTCGGCCCCGACGCGTTCACCGTCCCCGGTTACCGTGCCGTCCACGACGCCGTCCGGGTCGCCGGAGGCGTCGCCGCTGGTCGTACCACCGACACCGCCCGCTGGGTCGGCACAGTCAGCGACGGGGCCGCCGAGTCGGTCCGTCCGACCATCACCGAGCTGTCTGTCGTCGCCCTCCCCGCCAACAGCGACGAGGCGCTCGCCGCTCTCGTCCGCGCGACCGTCGACGGCCTCGTCGACCAGGGCCTGGCCCGCACCATCGCCGACCTGCACGGCCAGCTGCAGCGCACCGAAGCCTCCGACCCCCGTTCCCGCGAGATCCTCGCCGAGCTCACCGCTCTGGAAACCCGCCGCCGGACCCTCCGCGAACAAGACTGACTGCTCCCCCCACAGCTCGTCAGCCGGATCGTGTCCTGTTATTCAGGGGGCGAGACAGTGGGCAGGTCGTGCAGAACCTGTGCAACCGAGGCCCAGGGGCCAGTCTCACGCGCGGATCGCACGTAGTCTCAAACGTATGAAGCGACGGTTGCGGTTGCTGGGGCGGGTCAGACGGCGGTGGTGGTTCCTGGCGGCGGGAGCCGTGGCGCTGCTCGTCGTGGCCGGACCTATGGTGTGGGTACGGGTCAGCGGGCAGAGGGGGATCGTGGCGCTCGACGACGTGGACCCGGCGCCGGTCGCGATCGTGTTCGGCGCAGGAGTCCACCCTGACGGCACCCCGACCAGCTACCTGGTCTCGCGGCTGCAGGCCGCGCTGCGGCTGTACGAGGCGGGGAAGGTCTCAGTCATCCTGGTCTCCGGCGACAACGGTCGGACCACCTACGACGAGCCGACCGCCATGGCCGACTGGCTGGTCGACCACGGCGTCCCGCGTGACCGTGTGGTCGCCGACTACGCCGGTTTCTCCTCCCACGACACGTGCGTCCGCGCAGTCGACGTCTTCGGCGTCACCGACGCAGTGCTCGTCACCCAAGATTTCCACCTCCCGCGCGCCATGTACCTGTGCCGGGGCGCGGGCCTACACGTGCAGGGTGTTGCCGTCCCAGCAGGGCATGACCCTTGGTACGCGGTGGCCCCCAACTGGGTACGCGAAGCCCCCGCATCCTGGAAAGCCTGGTGGGACCGCACGACAAACCAGTCCCCGACGTACCCCGGCCCTCAAGAGACCTCCATCACCGAGATCCTGGACGAAGTCGCCCACGAATGAGCGAGCAGTCAGGCTGACACGCCGGGCGTGTCGACGTGTCGTCGTGACCAGGCAAGACATCGGAACCGTCCCCACTGTCTTGCCCACTAGAAGTCGTCGGCCAGCACCGCGACCGTGTCAGCCCATATCGTACGCCGATATCGATCCAGCTCGGACTCTGCGATCCGCCAGCGGTTGCCCTTCCTCGTGGCGGTGATCGTGCCGTCGTCGATGCGGCGTTGGATGGTCATACGGGACACGTCGGCGATGTCCGCCGCCTCCTGGGGGGAGTACAGCTGCTCGTCCACGCTGACGGTCACAGTCCTGCCAGCTTCGGCGGCGCGCTGCACAAGCTCGTACACCGCCCGGCCCCAGTCCGACTCCCACGACGGGTTCAACGCGACTGATGCGGCCGGGACGATCACCTGCTGCACCGTGCGGCTCTTCACGCACCTGAGCCTACCAGTGCTGGGCAGTTAGAGATAGATATTGCCCACAACTGCCCACTGCTGGTGCTGCCGCGCTGTCGCGGTTGCGAGCGCTGTCGCCCGGTGCCCGGCATCAACCCTCGTGGAGGTCGGCCTGCAACGGGTGTCGGTGCTCGACGGCTTGGACGGCTGCGACACGCCGGGCGTGTCGTGATGTCGTCGAACATCTGTTTGGGTACAGTGATGGCGAGCGGTCGCCCCGCGAACCGTCCACAGCCCACGGGTGCGCAGGTGCTGTACCCGGATGTGGACGCAGGTGTGGGGTTTGTGTCAGTGGTCGGGCATACGGTCGCTCGTGTGTGAATGACCAGCCCCAGAACCCGCGGTGCGCAGCACCGCCCAAACCGAACGAGGTAGGAAGACATGTCCCCTGCATCTACTCACCTGCGCAGCGTCCCCAAGGACCGTGACAAGGCCCTGGAGACGGCGCTGAGCCAGATCGACCGCCAGTTCGGCAAAGGGTCGGTCATGCGCCTGGGCGACGAGACCCGCGCGCCTATCGAGGTGATCCCCACCGGGTCGATCGCCCTCGACGTCGCCTTGGGTATCGGTGGCCTGCCGCGCGGTCGGATCGTGGAGATCTACGGGCCTGAGGCCTCCGGCAAGACGACGGTCGCCCTGCACGCCGTGGCCAACGCCCAGCGCAACGGCGGGATCGCAGCGTTCATCGACGCCGAGCACGCCCTGGACCCTGAGTACGCCAAGAACCTCGGGGTGGACACTGACGCGCTGCTGGTCTCTCAGCCGGACACCGGTGAGCAGGCGCTGGAGATCATGGACATGCTCATCCGGTCCGGGGCGATCGACGTCATCGTCATCGACTCGGTGGCCGCGCTGGTGCCCAAGGCCGAGATCGAAGGGGAGATGGGCGACAGCCACGTCGGGCTCCAGGCCCGGCTCATGTCCCAGGCGCTGCGCAAGATCACCGGTGCGCTCAACCAGTCGGGCACCACGGCGATCTTCATCAACCAGCTGCGCGAGAAGGTGGGTGTGTTCTTCGGCAGCCCCGAGACGACCACCGGCGGCAAGGCGCTGAAGTTCTACTCGTCGGTACGGCTGGACATCCGGCGGATCGAGACCCTCAAAGAGGGCACCGACGCTGTCGGGAACCGTACCCGGATCAAAGTCGTGAAGAACAAGATGGCCCCGCCGTTCAAACAGGCCGAGTTCGACATCCTCTACGGCGAGGGGATCTCCCGCGAGGGCAGCCTCATCGACCTGGGGGTGGAGCACGGTCTCGTCCGCAAGTCTGGGGCCTGGTACACCTACGAAGGCGACCAGCTGGGCCAGGGCAAAGAGAACGCCCGCAAGTTCCTGCGCGACAACCCCGAGCTGGCCGACGAGCTCGACGTCAAGATCAAAGAGCTGTTGGGCGTCGGCACACAGCCGACCGAAGCAGCGGCAGAGACCGCGGTCGAGGGCGACCTAGCCCTCTCCGTGGATTTCTGAGGTGAGCGCTCGTCCGACGAGCGCCCGGCAGACCAGCACACACGGTGCCGTCCGTGGTGGGCCTGACCCCACCACGGACGCCCCGTCGCGTCCTGCGCCTGACCCTGCGCTCGGCCCTGAGCCTGACCCAGAACATGTGGCCCGCACCATCGCGTTGCGCCTGCTCACCGCTGCTCCACGCAGCCGGTCCGAGCTGGCGCAGGCCATGGCCCGCAAAGGCGTGCCCGACGACGTCGCCGAGACCGTCCTGGACCGTTTCGTCGAGGTCGGCCTGCTCGACGACACCGCGTACGCCGAGGCGCTCGTACGCACCCGCCACACCGAACGCGGCCAGACCGGCCAGGCGTTACGTGCCGAGCTGCGCCGTCGCGGCCTCGACGACGACACCGCCGCCAAAGCGTTGTCCCAGGTCACCCCCGATGACGAAGAAGCCACGGCACGCCGTCTCGTCGCCCGAAAGCTCGCCGCCACCGCCACCCTGGACACCCCAGTCCGTGTACGCCGCACCCTGGCCTTCCTGGGCCGCAAAGGCTACCCAGCCGCTCTGGCCCACCGTCTGGTCCGCGAACACCTAGCCACAGAGGGGGTGGACACCCTCCCCGACCCCGACTGACCGGCCCGTACGGTTTCTCGTCCCTCGGTTATGCCTGTTTCTTGTAGTTGATCAGAAACTGGCATATCCTATGGTCATGTGGACGGATGTGCTGGGGCGTGCGGGTATCACGGTGGAGACCGTGGACGCCCACCATGTGCGTCTGGCTGATGGAGCAACCAGCGCAGTGTTCCGGTTGCGGCGTGCGGGTTCAGTCGTGCCGTCCCGAGTCCCGGCTGCGCCGCACGGGCCTGGGTTGTTCGCTGTGCCCCGTGCCAGCATCAAAGCCGTCGACACTCTCGTTGCGGCCGGGTGGAACGTGGTCACCGACACCGGACGGGTCGCCGTGCGTCTCGACAAGCGCTGGATCACCCCTGGACCGCAGCCAGTCGTCGTTTCCCAGCGTGCGACCCAGCGTGGCCCGACTCCGTGGGCGTTGTTCACCGTGCTCCGTCGTCTGCTTGCTGCCCCTTGTGCCACCCAGGCTGACCTGGCGCGGCGCAGCGGGGTGTCACAGCCCAAGGTCAGCCGGGTGCTCACTCGGTTGCGCGCCGACGGCTTGGTCGTCCGCGACGCGCAGACCTGGACGATCGCCGACTGGGACGCTGCAGCCGACTGGTGGTTGGCTCGTTACCCCGGTCCAGGTGGTGTCACCAGTTACTGGACAAGCACCGACCCACCCACCGTCGAGGCTGCCAAGGCGATGGCAGCACTGACCGCGACCGGCCCGTCCAACGCGGTGCTGTCTGGGGACGTCGCCGCCGACGTCTTGGCCCCGTGGCGCCGCCCGTCATCCTCGGTCGTGTACGCCCGCGCTGGCAAGCCCCTGCCTGGCATGGTCCCCGTGAGCACCCCAGACGAAGCCACCCTGACCGTCTGCGCACCAGCCGACCCTGGCCTCTGGCTTCCTTCCCCGTGGCAGGTCAGCACCCACCAGCTCGCCGACCCTCTCCAGGTCCTGCACGACCTCGCTCCCGGCACCGACCAGACCGACGCAGCCGTACGTCTGCGCCACGCCCTGCGCACCACACACCTCCACCGCTGGCAGGAGGCGACCCGGCGGTTGTGACGGGGAAACCTCTGCGTCTCTAAGGTGTGTTCATGCGTGGTGAGACTCGGGTGGTCGGGTCGGCGGCCGACCCTGAGCTGCAGGACTACGTCGGCCTGACCGACGTCGCTTTGCGCACCCGTACTGAGATCCCCGCTGGCTTGTACATGGCGGAGAGCTCGACAGTGCTCGGCCGCGCTCTGTCCGCTGGGCACCGTCCCCGGTCGGTCTTGTGCGCCCCCCGCTGGCTCGACGACGTCCTGACCATGCTCGCCGCCAATGACACCGATGGCACTGTCCCGGTGTACGTCGCCGACGAACCGATGCTCGAGTCCATCACCGGCTTTCACGTGCACCGTGGAGCCCTGGCTGCCATGCACCGCCCGGCTCTTGCCCCCGTCGCCGACATCGTCGCAGGTGCTCGCCGCGTCGTCGTCCTCGAAGACCTTGTCGACCACACGAACGTCGGTGCCGCCTTCCGTGCCTGCGCGGCGCTTGGCGTCGACGCAGTCCTCGTCACCCCGTCGTGCGCCGACCCTCTCTACCGACGCTCGGTCCGTGTTTCCATGGGCACCGTCTTCCAGGTCCCCTGGACCCGCCTGCCCCACTGGCCCCAGGCCCCTGCCACCGAACCCCCCGGAGGCGTCGACCACCTGCGGTCCCTCGGCCTCACTGTCGCCGCCCTGGCCCTCGACGACGACGCCATCTCGCTCGACGACCTCGCCGCTGCCACCCCCGACCGCCTGGCCCTCGTCGTCGGAACCGAAGGCGACGGCCTG
>WRET01000034.1 GCA_009779195.1 Micrococcales bacterium | reverse complement strand
GACGTGGTGCATCGCAAGGCGGAGGAGGGCGCGATAGCAGCGCTATCGCAACTGACGACAACGCCGCGAGGTGCCGCGTATGGCGTCGACTTCTGCAGCGAAATTGCCGGACAGGACACTAGGCCGGGATCCACGAACGGCAAACGCGTGTCCTGCAAGTCCCCGAAGAGATTCAGGCGACACTGTCGCATGAATTGACTTGGTCGCACATCCGAGAGTTGCTTCCGCTGAAGACAGATGCAGCCAGGCTCTCTTACGCGCCAGAAGCGGCTGGACGTGCGTGAACTACGCCACGCCATCTCCCGCAAAGCGTTCGCCAACTCGCAAATTTCCCATGAACCACCTGGGTCGGCACGGCAGACTGGGGTCGTGCGCTGGCTACGAGTCCGAAAGAGTCCAGCTCCTGTATCGGCTGCCGAACACGAGGCTGTCTGCGACACCATCTGCGCTCCCGAGTCGGCTGACGAGGAGCCGGCCGGGGAGGACGGCGCCAAGAAGGGCCCGTCCGACGACCACACGACGACCGACGACCAGGGTGTGTGGGTCGTGGTGGCGAACGTCGTCGCCGAACGTGCCTATGGCCACCAGGCGCTGGACACATGGCAGGGGACCCGGCTCTTCGCGCCTCAGACGAAGGTCTACGTGGTGAGCGGCTACGGCGGGATGGGCTGGGAGCGCGTGGACGTCGTTGCCCGGCCTCGACGGTCGTCGCGGTTCGTCACTGCGGTCGTCGCGGTCAGGGACCTGACCGACTGGCGCGTCAAGCTTGTCTACCAGCCCGCCGCGATCCGCCTCATCAACAAGCACCGCCACCGGCAAGGAGCTTTCGGCATCGGGGCCGATGCCACCGGCGAGCACGCCAGGCAGGAATGCGAGAAGTTCGCCCTCTTCCTGGCACAACGCGCCGAGCAAGAGCGTGCCACTCAGCTCGCCGCTCGCGAGGCTGCGGGAGACACGACGGTTCCGGACCAGTGGGGTGACCGGCAGCGTCCAGACACTGGCTGACGTGGACCCCGCGGGCGTCCGCCAGGGCGTAGATTGCCTCGTGGAAAGGAGCCATCGTGCGCGCCATGATCCTCAAGGAGTTCCACGAGCTGCGCCGGGACCGGCGCACTGTCGCCATGCTGGTGGTGATGCCGGTGGCGATGCTGGTCATCTTCGGGTACGCGGCCAACTTCAAGGTCGACCACCTGAGCACGGCGATCGTCGGGCCGTACGCGAAGATCGCCGAGGCACAGCTGCCCCAGCTGCTCGAAGGTGGGCTCGCCGACTCTGGCCTGGTCGAGGCGGGGCTGGTCAACCCTGACTTGTTCGACGTGGTCCGCGTCGACCCGCACGGGGATGCCAAGAATCTGGTACGCGACAACGTCGCTGATGTCGTCATCGACACGTCCACCAACCCGCCGACCGTCTACCTGGACGGGTCAGCCCTGTTCGTGGCTATGGCAGCCAGCGCCGAGCTTGGCCGTATGGGCGACAAGGTGAACGTCGAGGTGCTGTACAACCCCGACCTGAAAACCGCCTGGGTGATGGTGCCGGCGCTCATCGGGCTGGTGCTGGCGTTCGTCGGCACGATCGTCACGAGTATCGGGCTGGTACGCGAACGCGCCGCTGGGACGCTCGAACAGCTGGCGGTGATGCCCTTACGGCCGATCGACGTGATCATCGGCAAGATCGCCCCGTACTTCGTGCTCGCAGCACTCGACATGGTCATCATCACCGTGCTCGGGGTGGTGATCTTCAAAGTGCCGTTCAACGGGAACGTGGGGGTTTTCGCCCTGGGTGCGCTGCTGTTCTTGTTCGTCGTGCTCGGGTTGGGTGTGCTCATCTCGACGGTGTCGCAGACCCAGGCGCAGGCCATCCAGGGGGCGATCATGGTGACGGTCCCGCAGGTGCTGCTGTCGGGGTTCATCTTCCCGCTGACGTCCATGGCGGTGGGGATCCGCTGGATCGGGTACTGCCTGCCGCTGACGTACTTCGTGCAGATCAGCCAGGGGGTCATGCTGCGCGGGGCGCCGATGTCGTCGTTGTGGCTGCCGTTCACCGTGCTGGCCGGGATGGCTGTGTTCATTGTCGCCGTGTCGGTGCTGCGGTTCCGCCGGACCCTCGCCGGAGGTGGGTCGTGACCGGCACGACCTGGGGGGTGCGTGACCTGGTCGTACATCACGGGACGACCACCGCGGTGGACCATGTGGACCTCAGCGTCGTCCCTGGTGAAGTCGTAGCGGTCGTCGGCGGCGACGGGGCGGGCAAGACGACGCTGCTGCGTGCCCTGGCCGGTGGTCTGAGACCCACGTCCGGGCAGGTGGACGGGCCCGACCGACGACGCACCGGGTTCATGCCCACAGGCTCAGGAGTGTGGCGTGAGCTGACCGTGGACGAGAACGTCGACTTCGTCGCAGCGGCGTACGGCCTCACCGGTCCGTTGCTGGCCCAGCGTCGCGCCGAGCTGCTCGAGGTCACCGGGCTTGGCAGTGCTCGTTCGCGCCTGGGCGGGCAGCTGTCCGGTGGGATGCGCCAGAAGCTGGCGTTCGGCCTGGCCACGTTGCACCGCCCTGACCTGCTGGTCCTTGACGAACCGACCACCGGCGTCGACCCGGCCAGCCGCGCCGAGCTGTGGCGGATGGTCTCGCGCACTGTCGCCGACGGCGCCGCGGTCGTGCTGTCCACGACGTACCTGGACGAGGCCGAACGTGCCTCGCAGGTGCTGGTGCTGGCTGACGGCCGTCCGCTGCTGGTCGGCACCCCCGACGAGGTGCGTGCCGGTGCGCCCGGGACAGTGGTGCGCCTCGGCGAAGGGGCACCCATCCCTGGCGACGTGCCCGTGTGGCGCCGTGGCCGCGAACGCCACGCCTGGTTCGCCTCGGGTCCAGACCTGGCCGGGGGCGAACCGGTGACGGTGGATATGGAGGACGCCGTCATCGCAGCGTCACTGGCACGAGTGGCAGACGCTGCCAGCCCCGATGCCGAACCTGCGGCCGAGGCACCCGTCCCGGAGCCAACAGACCAAGCCGACGTCCTGGTCACGGTCCGTGGGGTGAGCCGACGTTTCGGTGACGTGGTCGCGGTCGACGAGGTGGACCTGGACGTCGCCCCCGGCGAGATCGTCGGGCTGGTCGGCGCCAACGGCGCAGGCAAAACAACGTTGCTGCGTCTGCTGCTGGGCCTGCTGCCCGCCGACAGCGGCCAGATCACCGTGCTGGGCGCCACGCCGTCACGCGACATCCGCCGCCGCATCGGCTACGTCCCCCAGAGCCTGGGCCTGTACTCCGACCTGTCTGTCGCGCAGAACCTGGAGTTCGTCGCCCACTGCTACGGCTCACCAGTCCCGCCCCTGCCCTCCGGCCTGGCCGACCTGGCCGCCAGAACCGTCAGGTCCATCGGCCTGGGCCGCAGCCGACGCCTGGCGTTCACCGCCGCACTGGGCCACGGCCCTGACCTGCTGGTCCTCGACGAACCCACATCCGGCGTCGACCCCCTGGCCCGCACCCGGCTGTGGGACACCATCCGTGCCCAGGCCGAACGCGGCGTCGGCGTCCTGGTCACCACGCACTACATGCAAGAAGCCGAGCAGTGCGACCGCCTGGTCCTCATGGCCGCCGGACGCGTCGTGGCCGCAGGTTCCCAGTCCACGCTCCTGGGCGAGACCCGCGCCGTCCAGGTCCGAGCCCCAGCCTGGACCGACGCTTTCACCGCCCTGGCCGACGCCAACCTCCCCGTCGTCCTCGACGGCACCGCCGTCCGCGTCGCCGGCACCCCCGAACCCGACGTCCGCGCAGCCCTCGCCGCCGCAGGCATCGAAGCCCAGACCACAACGGTCCCCGCCACCCTCGACGAGGTCATGGCCACCCGCGCCTAGCGTCGCCGTTGTTGCACGATACGTTGCACGAAGTCACGGGGGCGCAAGATCGCGATGCGTTGGTGCCAGGGGCTCAGGGTGGTGAGGTCGGTGTCGTCGGAGACGACGAGCATGGCACCGCAGGCCACCGCGAGGTCGAGGATGAGGTTGTCTTCGAAGTCGGGGACGTCGAAGACCTGGCGTTCGGGATCTAGAACCGCGCCGCCTGAGGTCTCCACGAGCTCGGTCAACGCCTCGACGTAGTCCTCGACGGTGCTGTGGGTCCAGCCGAAGTCGCGCAGCACCCGGGCGACGTTCTCCAGGATGTGCAGCGAGGTAAACAGACCGAACTCCTGTGAGTCGAACGCGAGCGAAAGGCAGTCGGCCTCAGGGTTGCTGGTCGCTGGCGGGACCTGGGCGAGGTAGGGCCACTCGGCGTCCTCTGCGACGACGGCGTTGACGAAGACGTTGATGTCGTAGACGACGGCGGGGCGGGTCACGGCTTGCCGAGGACTGCTGCGATCCGTGCGTTGACCTCCTCGCGGGAGACGACCCGCCCGCCCATCTCGGCCCGGCCACGGGCCTGGATGTCGCGCATCTTCTCGGCCCACATCTCGTGGCGCATCCGCCTCATCGCGACCCGGAGGAACTCAGAACGGTTGCCGCCCCCGAAGTGCTCGACCAGAGCGTCAAGGTGCGGGCGGTCCTCGTCAGCAATCGCAAAGCCCACAGTCTGAGCTGTCATGGGGAACCTCCTGCGAACCCGTCAAGGCGTGTGCAACGCATGTGCAACTGTACCTCATCAGGACCGTTCCGACGAGAACGGCCCCCCGGAACCTGCCCCTTGCCACGTTCACCCGATCAGGGTCAAGAAGCCACGGGTGTTCGCCACCACCATCTCGCACCGCTGTGACCTGGGAAGACGCGGCGAAACCGGGGATCGCGGACCACCGGGCGAACCGTCCACAGCTCACCCCGACGGCCAGGTTGTCCACAGAATCTGCTGGCCGGTGCGCCGGTCGGACGCACAGGTCTGCGACGGTCGGGACATGTTCACCTACACGTACAGCACGAACTCTCCCAACCCGAAGCCGATGTCCCCGGAGGGGATCGCCTGGATGCGGCTCTTCGCCGTCAGGTCCTGGAAGGAGCTGGACCAGCTCGAAGCCGACTGCGGGCACTACCCGGGTATCGGCGAGGCGATCACCCGCTACAGGGAGTTCCACGACGACGAGGACAGGGTCCGCGAGGCGTTGGCCGCTGAGGAAGCCGAGATCGACGAGTGGATCGACGAGCACCGCGAGTGGATCCGCGACAACGTGCCCGGCGGGACAGCCGACCGGGAAGTCGTCCGCCAGGTGCTGCGGAACCGCGACATGGTCATCAAGATCACCGTCAGGCCCAGGGACGACGCCGACGAGTCCGAGTGACCACAGATCCGGTACCGACCGCCCTGGCAGGAGCACGAGGACACACCAGGAGGTTGTCCATACCAAGAAAGATATATATCATGAGACATATGCCCACCCTGTACGACATGGAGCTCGAACCCGAGGTGCGGTCCTGGCTCGAGGGCCTGTCGGACCGGGATTTCGGCCGTGTCGACTTCCTGGTCGGGGTGCTCGCAGAGAACGCCGAGACCCTGGGTGAGCCGTACATCCGCCACCTGGAGGGAAAGGTCCGCGAGCTGCGTTTCTACCTCCTGCGGCAGGCCACTCGGGTGACGTACTGGCTCGCGACAGGTCGCAGGGTCGTGCTGCTCACAGTGTTCGCCAAGACGCACCGTGTCGAGGCAGCGCAGGTCCGTCGGGCAGTCCAGACGCAGCAGACCTGCGAAGCGACCCACAGCGTCGCCCACACCACCTACCAGCGAGAGGGCTGACAGTGAACCCACAGCACGATTCCTACGAACAGGTCGCTCGGGCGCGGCGCGGTACCGCCGAGTACCGGGAGGGGTACGACGAGGCCCGTCGTGCCTTCATGCTCGGCCAGCTCGTGCGCCAACGTCGGCTCGAACAGGAATTGTCCCAGTCCGAGCTCGCGGCGCGAGCCGGGATGACCCAACCGTCGCTGTCCCGGCTGGAAGCCGGTGGCACGGTGCCCACGATCCCCGTCTTGGACCGTCTCGCCACCGCACTCGGCGCCGAGCTCGTCGTCACCATCACTCCCGCCACCGCGGCCTGACCGGCAGCGACCCCGACGAATGGGATCCGTGTAACACGGGTCCTGTGCTACACTGATGAGGTGACGAACGTGACGATCACTGTCGACGAGGCGACTTTGAAGCGGGCACGGATCCGGGCGATCGAACGTGGTGAGTCGGTCAACCAGTTCCTGGCCGAACAGTTACGCCGGTATGCCGACGCCGACGACCAGCGGGAACGGCAGCGGCGCTCGCTCGTCCGGATCGGCGAGCTGGCCGACTCCTTGCCACGCTCGACCGGCGGCTGGCAGTGGAACCGCGACGAGCTCTACGCCGACCGGCTCGGACGGTTCGACCAGTGAGGGTCTTCCTCGACACCAACGTGCTGGTGTACCGCTTCGACCACGCCGACCCGGCCCGACGACGAGCAGCAGCGGCACTGCTCGCCCGCACCGACGTGGACTTCGTCATCAGCACCCAGGTGCTCGTTGAGCTGTTCGCCGTCCTCACCCGCAAGCTTGCTGTGCCACACGCCGACGCCGCGCGGGTGTTGGACGAGCTGGACCTTCCCGTCGTCACGACCGACCGCCGGTTCGTGCTCGACGCAGCAGCCACAGCGACGTCCCACCAGCTGGCGATCTTCGACGCCCTGATCCTCCAGGCCGCTGCGCACGGCGACTGCGCCGAGCTGTGGAGCGAAGACTTCGCCTCAGGGTCCGAGCTCTGCGGCGTCCGCATCGTCAACCCGTTCTCCGACCTCGCGAAATAGCCCGAAACCGACACGTAACGCTTCCCATGGCCGAAAGCCCTACCGGAACCGTGGACCCGCGAGTTAGTCACCCCCCTGTGACGGCTCACCAGTCCCACCCCTGCCCTCCGGTCTGGCGTGGTCACCACCTACCGTCCCCTGGGACTGGTCGGCTGCGGCAACAACGAAGGAGCCGCGCACATCTGGCATGCGAACTGTTGTTTCAGCCTGATACATATGTTTCAGGCTGACACACATGTTTCAGGCTGAAACATTTCTGGTAGAAGTGTCAGCGTGGCCTATCTCGCTACGGGCCGACATCTAGACGGACGGACTGTTCGGAGCTCGGCGAGACGTAGAATGTGGCCATGCTCTCTGGTGATGTGCTCTCACAGTGGTTGCAGCGCCGCACCGGGACGGTTGTGCAAGGGTCGCGGATCTCGTCCTCCCGCAGTGGCTTGCTGCGGATCTCTGACCGGACAGATTCAGAGCCGGTCGTGCCGATGCTGCCAGTGGTGCACGGCGGGCAGGCGGCGGTCGCCCGTGCGCAGGACCCGTCGGGGGCGGCTCTGGCACTGCGGGTGCAGGCAGTGACGACGGACGAAGAGCAGGCCCGGCAGATGGAACGGCTGATGAGCATGCTCACGGTCGTCACCGCGGCCAGGGAAGACCCCGACGTCTACCCGTCTGTGCTGCCGGTGCGTGAGTCGTTCATCATGACGGTCCCTGGTTCGCAGATCCCGTTGACCGGTGCGGCGCCCGAGTACGAGCTGTGGTGCGACGTGATGCCGTGGTGCCCTGACGACCTGAACGACTGGAAGCGGGTGGCTGGCAAGCACCCGGCGCCCCAGGCGGTGCTGAGTGCGTTCTTGCCGGTGATGGCCACAGTGCAGGCGGTCCACCAGCACCTAGGGATCATCCACCGGGACATCACCCCGAACAACGTGCTGGTGGACTCATCTGGGCGTCTGCTGCTGGCTGACTGGGGTATCGCGCACGGTCTTGCGGAGAACCAGACGTCCACGCACACCCAGCTCATCGGGAACCGGGCGTTCGCCCTGCCGCCGGAGATGGTGGCCGGTGACCCGTCGGTCGGGCGGTACACCGACGCCTGGTACCTGGGGTGCTTGTTGTCGTGGATGCTCACCGGTCAGACCCCTGGACCCCAGCACGCCCCGGCCTGGCTCCCCCCAGACCTCGGCAGCCCCACGGACGTGGTGCCGACAGTGGTCGCCGGGCTGTGCGCCCCCGACCCGCGCCAACGTCTGGCCCTGCCCGACGCGACGGCCGCCCTGCTCGAAGACCGCCCGCTTCCACCACCGCCCCCGACCGCCGCGACCGAGCCGATAGCCGCGTTCGCCACCACGCCGCTGACAGCATCCGTGCCAAGCACGCACCCCACTGACACCGCGCCTGCCCCGGTCCCCCAGACCGCCGCGGCGCCGAAGAAGCCGAGGCTCCTGCTGTGGGCAGGTGCGACTGTGCTCATCGTGGTGTGCGCCGTGTTCGTCACCGCCGCGGCGGTGTACGCACTGACCCAGCAGTCGCACGACGCCACGCCTCCCCCGGTGTCACAGACCGACCAACCTCCCGAGACCGGTATCCCCGATCCTGATCCTGGAGCGAGCATCACGTCGGCTGACCTCAAGGCCATCATGACCCCTCCTGGTGCACGGGTGGTCTACGACGCCGACGGCATGCTGGAACTGAGGTCGGCCGACTCGGTCGACAAGCTCGCGGCCTTCTACGAGGACGCGGTCAAGAAGGTCGGTGCGAAAACAACCCAGTCGTTCAACGTCGGGATGGCGTGGTCGTACTACGGCACCTACGACGACGGCAAGACGCTCATGATCACCCTCGGCAACACTGGGCGGGAACGCACCATCGTCGTGTACTGGGACTTCGACACGTACCGGGACCGCTGAGCCGAGCGAGGCCCCGGACCGAACGCGTCGTCATCGTTCCGCCGAACACTGACGAGCCGTTGATGCGATCACTGGCTCTTGGACCTCGACCGACAGAAGGTCAGGTCGGATACGGGAAAACTGCCTCGATCCGCGGCCCGTCGCTGCTCCAGAATACTTTGTAAGGCGGTCGCCTGGGGACCGGGGTGCGCAGGACGACACCGTCGTGGGTCACGACCGCAGACGCGGCGGCTCGGTGCCGGCTCGGGTCGTCGAGGATGGCTTCGCACGTGTCGACCAGGTCCCGGTACAGGCCGGGATCTGCTGTCTCGGCTATGTCCAGCTGGTCGGCGGCGACCTGCGAGTACGCATGGTGCTGTGTCATGCGGCGGAGGCCGACCGGGGTCTGTGCACTGTCGGGGACTCCTGCGCACGGGCCAAGAGATCTTGCAGGTCGGGGTTGTTGTCGTACTCCAGCTGGGCGTCGGACACGACCCTGCCTGGCATGAGCAGGATGCTGCCGTCCTCGTGCGGCTGGACGATATACAGCTGGTCCGGGTGCCCAGGCAGGACGAGCCGGCTGCGCGAGTCGGTCTGTACGACGAAAGTCTCCATACGCACAGTGTAGCCCATCAACCCACTATGGGCCAAACCCACGGTGGGTTGATGGGCCACCGCCGCCCTGCCTCCCTGCGTCATGTATTGACCATACCGCACAAGACCGGTTCGTTCTTCATTTCTGGACTCCGACAGGGCTACCTCACGAGCTGCTGCGAGAAAGCCCTCGTCGAACCGTCCACAGCCGCTCCTACGAACGAGTTTTCCACAGATCTTGCGGATTTTCCCTGGCAGAAGGACGGGTGTGCGACGCTGGGAACATGTTCACCTACACGTATTCCACGAACTCTCCCGACCCCAGGCCGATGTCCCCCGCGGGGATCGCCTGGATGAGGCTCCTCGCAGCCAGCTCCCGCGAAGACCTGGACCGGGTCGTCGCCGAATGTGGTCACTATCCCGGCATCGCCGAAGCAGCTCGGTTCGTCATGGAGTTCAACGCCGACGAGGACATGGTCCGCGAGGCTCACGCCCATGAGGACGCCAAGCTCGACTCCTGGATCGCCGAGAACCTCCCGGAAGGGGCCTACCCCGACCGCGAGGCCGTCCGCGAGCTGTTGCGGAGCTCGGCCTGCATCGAGATCACCGTCCGGCCCGCAGAGGAGACCCCTGGAGAGCCAGCATCTCCCCAGTGATGGTCAGCGACCTACTGGCTCGCAGGAGGCCGCCGGATCGTGCTGTTCACCGTGTTCGTCAGGACTCGTCGCACCAGCCTGACCGGCGCGGCCTGCGCCTGTCATCCTGGGGCGTCTTGGATATCCCACGGGTCAGGCGCGATGGTGGACGCCGGGGCGTGCGACTGGCGCGAGACGAGCCACACGATGAGAGCCACGACGAACATCATCGTCGCCACCGGTCCGCACACGAACAGCGACACGGCGATGAGGGTGACCGGTGCGACCGACTGGTCTTCCGACGACGTCAGGTAGAACGACGAGCCCGCGTCGGCTTTGAGGTCGTGCACGCACGTGAACGAGTGCTTCCCGCTGACGGAAGGTTTGAAGGTATACACCCGGTAGTCATGCGGCTGTGAGCCGAAGGAAGAGATCCGAGGGTTCTGGTCCTTCATCTCCACCAATTCTTCGTCCGGATCGAACACAAAGCACAGAGCCGTCTTCGTGATATCGCCCGAGACCGACTCGTGGACGTCGTAGGACACACCAGCCTTCAGGTCGATGTCCAGGGACAGCTCGTCGAAGGGTGTCTTCGGGGTGGTGGTGACCATCTCGAAGACGATCGCAGCCGCGAACAGCACGACGGTCAGCACCCCGAAGACGCCGCCCAGCACGACGAACACCGTGACCTTTTTGGACCGCGGAGCCTTCGCAGCGCCCGGCGGGGGCGGGCACATACCTGGGTGCGGGTACACCGGACTGATCATGCCCGTTCGATGGGCCCGCAAGCAGCAGATGTTCCCGACGGAGGTTGTGGGTGGACCGACGACACCGTGATCACTGGGACCCGGCGCCCGTCGGACCCCGTGAACTCGCACAACCTCTCCCGACCGCGTCCAGGGGCCGATCACACCGATCAGCTAAGGTCCGACGGCATGAGATCCCTCCTTGACCGCCGGACCGTCGTGCTGGTTGTCGCATGCGTGGTGGAGACGCTGGGGTGCTGGGGCGTCGTCGTGGTCACCGGCCGGCCGGTTTTCAGCTTCTTCGTGTGGAACCTGTTCTTGGCGGTGCTCCCCGCGCTGGTCAGCCTCGCGGTCGACCGCCTGGCCCCAGCCCGGCCCTGGGTGGGCTGGGTCGGCTGCCTCGTGTGGCTGCCCCTGTTCCCCAACACGGTGTACGTGGTGACCGACGTCGTGCACATCACCCATGTCGAGTTCTTCGTCAACCACCGGGGCTGGTGCACCACCGAAGGCTGGCCTTTCCACTGCTACGCCGGGGACGAGACGGTGTGGGCCCAGCTCATCGTCCTGGCAGGCCTGGTCGTCCTGACATTGTGGATCGGGTTGTGGTCCATGCAGCACATCCACACGTTCCTGGCTGCCCGCTGGGGCCGTCTCGGCGGCTGGTGCGCCGTCGTGGCAGTCGCCGTCGCCTCCGGCTACGGGGTCTACCTGGGCCGCTTCGCCCGCCTGAACTCCTGGGAAATCGTCAACCCCACCGTCTTGGTCCCCCAGATCATCGACGCCACCAACCAGTTCGCCGCAGTCTTCACCGTGATGTTCGGCGTCTACGTGCTGGTGGCCTACCTCCTCTTCTGGGCCTTCACCACGCCCCCCTCAGCCAGGACAATGGGGACGGTTCCTAGTGTCCTGCCTGGTCAAGAAAGGACACCAGGAACCGTCCCCATTGTCCTGTCCTGCCGGACACCATTGTCCTGCGGACAGGTCAGGGGGTGTGGTCTCGTTCGCGGATCTCGACGCGGCGGATCTTGCCGGAGACGGTGACGGGCATGGCGTCGACGAACTCGACGATGCGGGGGTACTTGTAGGCGGCGGTGCGGGCCTTGACGTAGGACTGGATGTCGCAGGCCAGGTCGTCGCCGGGGTCGAAACCGGCGGAGACGACCACGGTCGCCTTGACGACTGTGCCGCGCACGGGGTGGGGTGCGGCGGTGATGGCGCACTCTTTGACGGCGGGGTGGGCCTGGACGACGGACTCGACCTCGAAGGGGCCGACACGGTAGCCGGAGGTCTTGATCATGTCGTCGGTGCGTCCGACGTACCAGAAGTAGCCGTCAGCGTCACAAGTGGCCAGGTCGTGGGTGTGGTAGTAGCCGTCGTACCACGACGCGGACGTCGTCACCGGGTCGTCGAGGTAGCCGGCGAACATACCGATGGGCGTCTGGTCGCCGGTGCGCAGGCAGATCTCGCCTTCTTCGCCGACGCCGACCTCGCGGCCGTCCTCGTCGAGCAAGACGATGTCGTAGGCCGGGGACGGGCGGCCCATGGAGCCGGGGCGGGTGGGCTGCCAGTAGTTGGTGACCACGGCGAGGGTCAGCTCGGTCTGGCCGTAGCCTTCTTTGAGCTCCAGGCCGGTGCGTTCGGCGAACGTCTCGAAGACCACAGGGTTCATGGCTTCCCCGGCGACGGTGGCGTGCTGCAGGGCAGACAAGTCGAAGGCGCTCAGGTCTTCGTCGACCAAGAAGCGGTACACGGTGGGAGCGGCGCAGAACGTGGTGACCTGGGCTTCTTCCAGGTGCCGCAAGAGCGTGACCGGGTCGAACCGGTCGAAGTCGAACACGTCGACGCACCCGCCCAAGAACCACTGGCCGTAGAGCTTGCCCCACACGGACTTGGCCCAGCCGGTGTCCGAGACGGTCAGGTGCAACCCGTCGGGGTCGACGCGGTGCCAGTACTTGGCGGTGGGGATGTGGGCCACGGGGTACGAGTGGCTGTGCACGACCATCTTGGGCTGCGCGGTGGTGCCCGACGTGAAGTACAACAGCGCCGTGTCAGCGGCGACAGGCCGGTCAGGGCCGACCGGTGCGGTGAACGGCGCAGCGGCCGCCAGCTCGGTGTCGAAATCTGCCCAGCCTGGACGCGGAGTGCCGCACACCGCTGCTTTGACCAGGTGCAGGCCCAGGTTGGCCTCGGCCAGGTCGATCTCGGCGCCCACGTCACCGTCCATCGTCGCCACGGCTGCGGTGATCTTGGCGTCGCGCAGGCGCAGCTCGATGTCGTAGGCCTTGAGCAGGTGCGTGGCAGGCGCGGCGACGGCGCCGATCTTGTGCAGGCCGATGATGGCCCACCAGAACTGGGGGTGGCGTCGCAGCACCAGCAGCACCCTGTCGCCTTTGCCGATCCCTACCGAGCGGAACCATGACGCGGCGGCGTCGGAGAGCCGCGCGATATCGCCGAAGGTGTAGTGCTCGACGGTCCCGGTGGTGTCCGACCACCGCAGCGCGGGCCGGTCAGGTTCAGCGGCGGCGATGGCGTCCACGACGTCGTAGCCAAAGTTGAAGTCCGGAGGGCAGTCCAGCCGGTACGTCGTCGGGAACCCGTCGGGTCCGAGGTCTTCGACGAGAAACCGCTGGTGGAGTGTGGTGACGTTTGGCACGACGCCAACCCTACGCAACCGTAAGTTACGGTCCCGTTGGTTCTTCGCACAACAACCAAGGCCTAAGACCGAGCCTCATCGACAACTCGCGGGCACCCGGCCTGGTGCCAGACCGAGGCCGAACGGCGGGGACGAGGCAATGCAGAAGGCCCCGGGACCGCCCCACCACGGGCGGACAGGATCACACGGGCAGGCGCACGGTGGCGCGCAGACCGCCTGGTGGGGAGTCTGACAAGACGACGTCACCACCGGCCTGGCGGGCTAGCTCGCGGGCGATGGACAGCCCCAGGCCGCAGCCGCCGTGGTCGCGGTGGCGGGCGTCGTCGAGGCGGACGAAACGTTCGAAGACACGTTCGCGGTCGTCGGCGGCGATACCAGGACCGTCGTCGTCCACGTCTACCTGGCCTGGGTGCACGTGCACCTGTACGGCCGAGCTGGCGTGGCGCACCGCGTTGTCCACGAGGTTGCGCAGCACCCGGGTGATGTCGTCGGACAAGCCCGTGGCTGTGCCAGCCCCGGTCACCGTGACCTGCGCCCCGTCGGTGACAGCCTCAGCCTCAGGGGTCTCGCCACCAGCCGGGTCGTCGTCGGTGCCTGCGCCCGGCTCGGGGGAACGACCTGGTTCGTCCACCGTCCGTATCGGGCCAGCCACCTGGGCGACGACGTCACCAGCCAGCACCGCCAGGTCGACCGGACCGGTCCCCGGCGCGGTGGCACCGACGCGGGCCAGCACCAGCAGGTCGTCGACCAGCCGTTGCAGACGCAGCACCTCGGTGTGCAGGTCGTCGGCCAGCTCAGGTACCGACGTCGTCGTGGGGTGCTCGGCGGCGACCTCGACCTGGGTGCGCAGCGCAGCCAAGGGGGTGCGCAGCTCGTGGGCGGCGTCGGCGACGAACCTGCGCTGGCGGGCACCTGCGGCGTCGAGCCGGTCGAGCATCTCGTTGAGGGTGCGGGCCAAAGCACCGAGCTCGTCGGTGCGGTGCCCGACCGGCAGGGCACCTGGACCGCCGGTGCGGGCGATATCAGCAGCGGCGGCCCGCAGCTGTTCCACAGGGGCCAGCGTGGCGCCCAGCAGATACCAGACCACCAGCGCGAACACCCCCACGAGCACCGGAACCACACCGAACAACGACACCCGCAACGCTGCGACCAGGCCCTGGACCTCTCCTAAGGGAACCGACGCAGCGACGGTGACCTCAGCGCCGCGGTAGGTGGCAGACGTCACCGCGACCCGCACCGCACCGTCATAGCTGCCCAGGTCAGAGGTCGCGACCGCCATACCGTTGTCGGGGCGCAACCGGTCCAGCTCGGTGGCGGGCAGCAACGGCAGCGTCATCGACGCGTTCGCCGACGAGGCCAGGACTGCCCCCGAAGCGTCCAGCACCTGCACGACCTCCCCCGGCTGGGTCACGGGCAGTGTCGCGGGCACACGGTCGGCGGCGACCAGCGCCGCGGTCTGCTCGGCACGGGCGCGCACGACCTGGTCCAGCGCAGCGACCCGCTGGGCGGACAGCACCGCGGTCAGCGCAAACGCCCCGACGACGAGCACGGCGAGCACCGTGGTGGTGGCCAGCAGCGTCAGCCGCACCCGCACGGTCATCGCACCAGGTACCCGGCACCGCGGACGGTGCGCACCACGTCGCGGCCGAGCTTGCGGCGCAGGTAGCCGACGTAGACCTCCACGACGTTGACGTCTTCGGTCCCCGCGCCCCACACGTGGTCGAGCAGCTCGACCTTGGTGACGGCCCGTCCGGCGTGGCGCATGAGGTACTCCAGCAAGGCCACCTCCCGCGCTGTGAGGTCCACAGGTGCACCGCCGGCGCTGACCTCTCGGCTGGCCGGGTCCAAGGTGACCTCGCCGACGTGCAGCACCGGGCCGCAGGTCAGCGCCGGACGGCGCATGAGAGCGCGCAACCGGGCGACCAGCACGACGAACGCGAACGGTTTGGTCAGGTAGTCGTCGGCGCCGACGTCCAACCCGTCGGCCACGTCGTACTCACCGTCCTTGGCTGACAGCAGCAGCACCGGGGTGTGGTCGCCGCTGGCGCGCAGCTGTTCGACGACGGCGTACCCGTTCATACCTGGGAGCATGATGTCCAGCACGACCACGTCGTACCCACCGCCGAGGGCCATGTCCAGCCCGGTGGAACCGTCGTAGGCGACGTCCACGGTGAACCCTTCGGCGACCAGACCTCGGTGCAACGCGCGTACCAGCGCACGCTCGTCGTCGACCACCAAGACCCGCACCGTGCCATCGTGACAGATAGTGGTCACTCGGCAGCGGCGGCTCTCAGGGGCGCCTCAGGCATGACGCGGCACACTGGTAGGTATGACAAGCACAACGATCTCCCGACGCGCCCGCTGGGGCGTCCCGGCGATCGCGGCCGCGGCCGTGATCGGCGGGTTTGCCGCGCAGTCGCTGCTGAGCGCCGCCAACGCCGACGAGCTGCCCGAGACCACCGTCGCCGAGCTGGTGACGCATGTCATGGCCGCCGACCCGCAACCCCTGTCAGGCACCGTGGTGTACACCGCGGACCTGGGGCTGCCCAGCCTGGCCGACCTGGGACTGCCCAACGGGTTGGACGCTATCGCCCCTGCCCGCCCGACGGACCTGCTGGCCGGGACGTCGACGATGCGGGTGTGGACCGACGCTGCTGACCGGTCCCGCATCACCTTGCAGAGCGCCACCTCGGAGTTCTCTGTCGTGTCCAACGCCACCGAGGCGTGGACCTACTCCTCGGTCGACCAGGCAGTGAAGCACTACACCGTCGATGACCCTGCCCGGCTCGCCGACCTGTCGAAACAGGCCCCGGCGCCCACTGACCTACCGACCCCGGGCGGTGCCGCGCTGACGGTCCTCGCGCAGGTCGGGCAGTCGTCCACACTCTCCTTGGACCCGCAGACCACTGTCGCCGGGCGCTCGGCCTACCAGCTGGTGCTCACCCCGAAGTCCACCACGACGCTGGTCGGGCGGATCACCGTCGCCATCGACGGCAAGACGTGGAACCCGCTGAAAGTGACTGTGTGGCCACGCTCTGACACCCAGAACCCGGCGATCGAGCTGGGGTTCACCGACGTGACCTACGCCACCCCCTCAGACCAAGTCCTGACATGGTCCACCCCCGCCGGGGCCCATGTCGAAGAAGTCGTCGTGCCGCTGCCGACCAACGACCAGCTCACCAGTGCCGCACCGACAATCACCACGACCGGCACCGGCTGGGACCAGGTGGCGACGGTCACCGGGCTCCCGCTCGACGGGCTCCTGGGTATCACCGACCCCACCGACAGCTCCGGCAAACCCGACACCCACGTGCCTGACCTGGCCCGTGACTACGCGCTGCCGTCCGACGATGTGCCGCAGATCGCCCAGAGCCTGCTCGACGCACTGAGCACACCGGTCGACGGCGGACGCTTGGTCACCTCGTCGCTGCTCAGTGTGCTGGTGATGGACGACGGACGGGTCCTGGTCGGGGCCGTGCCAGGCGACGTGCTCATCGCCGCCGCGCGATGAGCGACCTTGCCGTACGCACCCGCGGCCTGACCAAGCGGTTCAGCTCTGGTCAGGTCGCGGTCGACCAGATCGACCTCCAGGTGCCCCGCGGTGCGGTGTACGGGTTCCTGGGCCCGAACGGGTCGGGCAAGACCACGACGCTGCGGATGCTGCTGGGCCTGGTCCAGCCGACCTCAGGCGAGGTCGAGCTGCTCGGCCAGGCGATGCCGCAGGCTGCGGCGCAGGTCCTGGGACCGGTGGGTGCCCTGGTCGAAGGCCCGGCGTTCTGGCCGCACCTGACCGGCCGGGGCAACCTGGTACGCCTGGACGCCTGCGACCCGTCGGCGGACCCGGCCACACGCGCAACCCGTGCTGACGCGGCCCTGGCCCGGGTCGGGCTGCTGGCCGCCGCCACGAAGAAGTACCGGCAGTACTCGCTGGGGATGAAACAGCGACTGGCCCTGGCGGCGACCTTGTTACGGCCGCGCGAGCTGATGGTGCTGGACGAACCGACCAACGGCCTGGACCCGCAGGGCACCCGCGAAGTGCGCACCTTGGTGCGCGAGCTGGCTGAGGAGGGCACCACCGTCTTGGTGTCCTCGCACCTGCTGGCCGAGATCGACCAGGTGTGCACCCACCTGGGGGTGATGTCCACCGGGCGTCTGGTGCTCCAAGGCACCCGGGCCGACCTGGCAGGGGGCCGGCCCCGCCAGCTCGAGGTCACCACGGCACCAGCACATGTCGACCAGGCCCGGCAGGTGCTGGCTGACCTGGGGCTGGGCGACGTGCACGACGACGGCGCGACCAGGCTTTGCGCCACGCTCGAGGGTGTGGCGACCGCCGCGGTCACCCAGGCCCTGGTCACCGCAGGGGTTGGTGTTGAGGGGTTGCACGTGCGCGAGCCGAGCCTCGAAGAGCTGTTCGTCGAGCTCACCGGGGAGGGTTTCGATGTCGCACACTGACAGCGCCGAGACTGTGCGCACCGCAGGTGCCGGTGCCGAACGTTGGGCACCGCGGCGGGGGGCCACTGGCCGCCTCCTGGCTGCCGAGCTGCGCCTGGTGCTCGGCCGGCGCCGCAACCAGGTGTTCGTCGCCGGGCTGGGCCTGGTCCCTGTGCTGCTCGGCGTCATGCTGTACCTGACCCGCGACGACCCGTCAGCCTCTGAGGGCTCCCCTTTGCTGCTGGCCCAGGCCACGCAGAACGGGGTGTTCTTGGTGGTCGCGTCGCTGTTCATGTGCCTGCCGTTCTTGCTGCCGCTGACCGTCGCCCTGGCCTGCGGCGACGCGGTCGCCGGGGAGGCTTCGGCCGGGACGCTGCGCTACCTGCTGGTCCTGCCGGTGGGCCGCACCAAGGTGCTGGTGACCAAGGCTGTGGCGGCTCTGGTGTTCGTCGAGGTGGCGGTCGCCGTGGTCGCTGTCATGGGGCTGGTCGCCGGTGCGGTGCTGTTCGGCCTGCACGACGTGGTGCTGCTGTCAGGCACGACCGTCCCGCTGGCCGAGGGAATGGCCCGGGTGCTCGGTGTGGTGGTGTACGTGGGTGTGTCGCTGACAGGTCTGGTGGTTGTCGGGCTGTTCGTCTCCACCCTGACCGAGGTACCGGTCGCCGCGATGGTCGCCACTGTCGTCGTCTCGGTCGTCTCGACGATTCTCGACTCGCTACCAGCGCTGTCGGCTATCCACCCGTACCTGCTGACCCACTACTGGTACGGCTTTGGCGAGTTCTTGCGTCTGGAGGTCGGCTGGGGCGTGATCAGCTCTGGTCTGGCTCTGCAGGTGGCCTGGATCGTGGTGTTCGGGACGCTCGCCTGGGCACGGTTCACCTCGGCGGACATCTCGTCGTAGGGCTCGACGATGAACAACCTGGTCATATACGTGGTCCGGGTGCGTGCAGCGCAAGGCGGACGACCGCGGAAAAACTGGGGGTCTTTCGAGGGAGGACAACGCAGCGATGTGCGTGCACGGGCTGCGCAGATGACCAGGCTATTCATCGGCGAGCCCTTAGCCTCGTTCGGCCAGTACGAGGACCTCGGCGTGAGTGGTCTGCGGGAACATGTCGAGCACACGGGCTCGCACCGGGCGCAGGCCGGGCATCGCAGCCAGGTCGGCGACCAGGCTGGGCAGGTGGCACGAGGAGTACAGCACGTGCGGCACCCCTGACTCGTCGAGCCAGCGTGCCAGGTCGACGCCCAACCCGCGGCGGGGAGGGTTGACCACGACCAGGTCGGGCAGGTCACCAGCCTGGGCGAGCTCCAGTGCGTCCCCGGCGTGGAAGACCACACCCGGCCCGGCGGCTTGTTGCGCGCCGGCCACGGCGGCGGCGCTCACCTCGATCCCTGTGACCTGCCGCCCGGGGGCTGCCAGGTGCAGAGCAAAACCGCCGACCCCGCAGTACAGGTCCAGCACTGACGCTGGGCTGAGATCGTCGGCCCATGTGGCGGCCTGGCGGTACAGGGCCCCGGCGACCTCGGAGTTCGTCTGGAAGAAGCTGCGTGGGGCCAACCGCAGCGCCACGTCGCCGACCTGCATGGTCAGTGCCTCGGCACGTGTCAGGACGATCTCCCTGCTGCCCTCCAGCACCGCGGCATGGGCCGGCTGGATATTGACCGACGCCACGACGAGCGACCCCAGCGCCTCGTGCAACCAGCTCAGGTGCTTACGGATCCGTGCCAGCGCCTCGGTGGACCGCAGCACGAACCGCACCATGAGCTCACCGTCGGGCGACACCGTGACCAGCAGGTACTTCAGCTCACCACGACGCGCAGGTACGTCGTACGGCACCAGGTCGGCCAGGGTCACGAACTGCGCGAGCGCCTCGAACGAGGCAGCCAGCGCTGGTTCGTACAGCCCGCACCCTGTCAGGTCCACCCCCTGCCCGTCCGGTCCGAGTATCCCCAGCGTCGGACGCTCGGCACTGCCACCGGCGACAAGCTTCGCCCTGTTGCGGTACCCGGCCTCGGCACCCGCGAACGGTGCCACCCACCCGTCGGCGGGTATGTCCGCCAGTGCCGCCACCGCCGCGTCGTGTTTGTCGTTCACCTGCGCTGCATGCTCACGCCCCATCCACACACACGACCGGCAGGCCCCAGCGTCGAACAGGTCGCACCGCACCACCGCATCGTAGACGGGCGCCGGGGGTGTTCTCAGCCTGGATCCACCGATGTACGCCGTCGTCGTCACCAGGTGGGTGCGATGGGCAAGGCGGAGCGGTGAAGGCAGGGTGGAGCCCCGTCGAGCAGCGACAACGCCGTCAGTGCCCGCCTGGTGGGGCTCACGACAGGAGAATCGGCGGATCCAGGTTCAGTCGATGCCGCGCTGGACGAGTCGGCGTGCCGGACGGGCGACGGTCAACGCGGTGGCTAGCCCGACAGCGACGACACTCACCACGATCGTCACCTGGACCGGCCACAGCATGACGGTCTCCAGCCAGTTCTGCGGACCGTAGTACCTGACGCCGTGGACGCCCCACCCGACGGCTTCGGGCTCTTGGAGCGCAGCCTCGTGGAGCCAGGTGACCTGGTAGGCACCAAGACCCAGGCCGCAGGCCAGTCCGAGCGGGACACCAGCGGCGAGGATGACCACCGCCTGGGTGAGCACGAAGCGGCGCAGGAACGACCCGGAGGCCCCGACGGCGTGCATCGTCACCATGTCGCGCCTGACCTGGGTCTTGGCCAGCGCCAGAGAGATCGTCGTGGCGACGAGGGCAAGCACGACGAGGACCGCCACAGGGATGAGGCGTTTGTGCTCACCCCAGGGGTACTGGTACTGCGACTCGCCGACGACGACAAGGCTGGTGTGCTCGTCGATGATGTCCCGGGCCCGGGCGATCTGGCTGGCGGACAACCCCGAGTCGGTGACGACGTACTCGCCGAGGTACGTCAGCGGGACGCCGAACGACCGGGCCGTCTCCGGCGAGACGACGTACTTGGGTGACAGACCATGCACGAACGCACCGGGCAGCTCGACGCCACGCTCAGCCTCGCCCCACACCTGCTGGGAGGCAGCGACCTGTACGGTCCCTCGACGGGACACCAGTGAGGCATCGTTGACGACGACCCCTCCGGCGTCGAGGGTCTGGGCCGCCTTGTCCGCACCGGGCAACCCCGAAGCACGCATCGTGTCCCCACCCATGACGAGGAAGTCCCCGTCGAGCCACCAAGGCTGCTCCAAGAACCCGCCGCCGACCTGGTCGGGGTCGCCGTCCTCGCAGCGCAAGGGCAAGCCTGCCCTGCTCGTCGACCCGACCGAGGGGATCTTGCCCTCAGGGCACAGGTCCTGCGGCCGCACCGGCTCGATGAACCCGCCGTCCTCGGGGTACTCGGAGAAAAGCGAGAACTCGTCGACGGCGTAGACGCTCTCGTGCCCGACGACGGGCAGCTCGGCGGCGAGGGTGTCGACGGCGTCACGCAGGACGAGCCGGTCGAACCCCTCGGAGATGGGCTGGCGTACAGACAGGGTCAGGCCCCCTGGTCCGACGACGTCACCGGTGAGGATCCGGTCGTTGGCGACTGCGGAGCCAACAGCCACCGTGAGGCAAGAGGCCACACAGACGGTGACGAGGACCGCCAGGGCCGCAGGGACGAACCGGGACGGGTGGTCGGCCGCGTCACGCAGCGCCAGCCGCGGTCCGGCGGGCAGGCGGGTGACGACCCGCGCCGCCAGGGCAGGCACTGACCGCACGACGAGGGCCAGCCCGGTGACGACCAGCACCAGCGCAGCCACCAACAGCCCCACGAGCCTGGACACCGACGACGACGACACGACGGTGAGGGCGAGCACCGCCGTGGCGACCCCGGCCCCCAGGACTGCTGGCCCGAGGAACACACTGTCGAGGACGGCGCGGCGTACCCGAGGGGCGCGACGGTCCTTCAGCGCGTCGACCGGGTGCAGCCGCGAGGCAGTCCACGCGGCTGCCGCTGTGGCCACGAACCCGATGAGCAGGCCGACGCCGACCGCGGCGACGAAGGTCCACCAGGAGAACCGCACGCTCAGGTCGACCAGGCCTTCGGCACCGTCGGGGATCTGCGGTGTGCCGCTGGTGTCCAGGACCGAGCTGAGCGGTGTGACCACGGCGACGAGCACACCGAGGACAGAGCCGAGCAGACCACCAACCAGGCCGACGACCAGGCCCTGGGCAGTCAGCATCCGACGCAGGTCGCGTGGGGAGGCGCCCGCAGCGGCTGCCATGCCGAGCATACGGCGCGACTGGTCGACCGACACCGTGAAAGCTGGCGTGATGAGGAACAGCACCAGCAGCGCACCGAGCCCGGCGGCGGTGACAGCTTTGACGGCGTCGGCGAGCACGTCGCCACGCTTCTCCTCGACGGGGTACAGCTCGGACTTGGCCGGGTAGTGGGTCAGGACGTGCCGGGAGATGACCACCGTGTAGAGCCGGTTGAGCGCTTTGGTCTGGTCCCAGGTCACGGGTTGTTCACCGACGACCAGCCAGTTCCCAGCATTCCCCTCCGGGTGGGCTGCCGCGGCCGCGGCGAGCCAGCCCTCCAGCGCCCACGCCTGCGGAAGGTCGCCCTCGGCGACACCCACGACACGGTAGCCACGCTGGGTGTCCTGCACAGCCTCGCCGAGGGCCAAGTCGGTGAACTCGCCAGCCCCGAAGACCTGGTGCGGTGCGACAAAGGTCATCTGGTCGCCGACGCTCAGACCCAGCAGACCAGCCAGCTTGGACGTGATGACGACCTGTGTGGCGTCCGTGGGCACGGAGCCGACGTCCACAGCAGGCATCAGGACCGGCAGTCCCTGCGCCTGGGCCTCCAACAGAACCACGGTCGACAGCTGTGCCACGTCGATGTCCTCGACCAGGTGCTCACCAGCTGACGACTCCTCGCCTGGTGCCAGGTCGGTGCCAGTCGTCGCGAGCAGCTGCCCATACGCCCAGAACTGCACCAGCTGGTTCTCGGGAGGAAGCAGCCGAGCCAGCTCGTCGGCGCCAGCAGGCTCGCCGTCGCCAGACCACTCGCCGGTGGTGCTTCCCTCTGGAGTCTGGGTCATCGGCGGACCATGACGGTCCGCCGTGGTGGCGGTGAGCACCGCCTGCGCACCCTCAGGGATGCGCGCGAGCACCACGTCACCGTTTGTCGGCATAGAGCCCGACAGCGATGTGTCAGACACCAGCCACGCCACCGGGAGTGACACCAGCACGACCGCCAGGACGCTGCGCACCCAGTGCCGCGCGGCGTCACGTGCGGCCAGCCTCAGCGGTGGGCGCCACCGCGCCATCCACGTCATGACGCGGCCGTTCCGAGCAGCTCAGCGGCGTCTGAGGGGCCGGTGGTGTCCACGACTCGTCCGTCGCGCAAGAACACGGTCCTGTCCGCCCATGCGGCGAACCGCGGTTCGTGGGTGACCAGGAGCACCGCAGCGCCGTGGTCGGCACGTGAGCGCAGCACCTGGACGATCTCGGTCCCGGTCACCGAGTCCAGGGCACCGGTCGGCTCGTCGGCCAGCAGCAGCCGGCGTGGGCCGACCAACGCCCGGGCGATGGCCACGCGCTGGGCCTGGCCTCCTGACATGTCCTCGGGCCGCCGGTCGGCCAGGTCCTCGACCCCCACCTCAGACAGCACGGTGCGCACCACCGGGCGGGCCTTGTGGGCCGACCAGCCGTCCAGCTCGAGGGGGAAAGCGACGTTCTCGGCCGCGGTCAGCCCTGGCAGCAGGTTGAAGTCCTGGAACACGTAGCCCACCGAACGGCGGCGCAGCACCGCCCGACCGGTGGCCGACAACGCCCCCAGGTCCTGGCCCTCGACGAGGACTGTGCCTGATGTGGGCGCGTCCAGCCCGCCCGCCAGGTGCAGCAACGTCGACTTCCCCGACCCTGACGGGCCCATGACCGCGACGAACTCGCCAGCGGCGAGCACGAGGTCCATGTCCACGAGCGCGTCGACGGCCTGGGCGTCACGCCCGTGCACCCGTGACACGCCGCGCAGCTCCAAAACCGGTGTGGGTGCCTGGCTCACCGTGCCACCTCCACCGTTGCCTGGTCGGTGGCCGTCTGCCCGCCTGCGGGAACCGGACCGCGGGTCGCGGTCGCGCGTCCGGCCCGGGCGACCTCGGCCTCGACCACGTCGAGCCAGCGCAGCTCGGCCTCTGTGGCGAAGATGTGGTTGTCCAGCACCAGCCGTGCCGCCAGGTCACCTGGGTCCACCGTCCGCCGGGCCCGGGTCACGTCGTGGAGCATCTGGTGCATGGCCGACCGTTGCCGCTGCACCACCGCAGCGATGTCCACCCCTGGTACGTGGACCGCCAGCGCCAGCTTGACCACCAGCTCGTCACGCCCCCGGCGTTCGCGCGAGACCGGGCTGGCCCACCACCGCGCCACCTCTTCGCGCCCCGCGTCCGTCAGGTACCACTCACTCGTCCCCGGGTCCTCCGGTTCGTCAGACCCAGCCACCAGCCCGTCGCGCACGAGCCGCTGCAGCGTCGTGGAGACCTGGCCGATGTTCACCGGCCACGTCTGGTTCGTCGTGCGGTCGAAGTCCTTCTTCAGCTGGTACGTCGTCGACGGCCCACCGCACAGCAGCGCCAGCAGAGCATGTTTGACCGACACAGCAACCTCCATCATCTCCATGGTTACTCAGTAACCTACGATGCCGTCACCCTATACACACCTCAGCCCCTGTGTCCAGCACCAGAGGAAAACCTGTGAGACCGGGACCTCTGCGGTCTGCGGCCCGTTCACCGTTCCACCTGCCTCAACGTGTTAGTGGTCTGCCCGTCCACGGGCACCGCAGACCCGCAGGCCGTCGCTGTGCCTGTCTGGCCGACCTCGTCCTCGAGCACCTCGAGCCAGCGCAGATTGGCCCCACCCTGGTACGTCGTCACCCCAGAGCACAGCAGGGCCAGCAGAGCATGTTTCGCCGACACAAGGGCCTCCTGACACCGCGTTGGTTACTCAGTAATCGCCTGACGCGGCCAAGGTAGCACACCGTGAGACATACGGGACGAACCAGGAGGTGGCCTTCTCCCACCCACACAACACGGCCGCCAAACCCACACCGGTCACACCCGGCGTAGACGGGCTGGCCAACCCCGAGGTGGGGCGGGACCCGCGAGAACCGAGGACGACTCAACCGCCCTTCACCTGGTACGGTTTTCGTGGGTTGCTGCGCTTGGAGCACCGCAGGTCGTCGCGGCGTGTCCAGCCAGGGAGCTTCACCCCGGTGAAGGTCTGGTCGTGTCTCGTCTCCTGACTGACGGTGCCGTAACCTTCGAAGGTGTAGCCCCCGGAGTATGGGCTCACCTACGGACCGGGTTTTCCTCACCTCAGCGGGACCCGGACCGATGGAACTGGTGGGACCGGCGGTATCGGAAGGAGACCACGGCGTGCACGTCGTACCAAGGCCTGATGGGTCCGTGCGGGAAGTCGCCGTGCCCGACCTCTTTTTCTCCACCACGGACCGTAAAGGCGTCATCGACGGCGCCAACGCCGTGTTCTGCCACTACGCGCAGTACACGATGGACGAGATCCTGCGCCAGCCACACAACCTGATCCGCCACCCTGACATGCCTGGTGGCGCGTTCCAGATCATGTGGGACCTGCTGCTGTCAGGCCGCCCCATGGCCGCCTACGTCAAGAACCTGGCCCACGACGGTGTGGCGTACTGGGTGTTCGCGACGGTGACCCCGCTGGGCGACGGCTTCTTGTCGGTCCGTTCACGCCCGTGCCGCACCGACCTGTGGCAGGCTGCCGACTCGCTGTACCAGAAGGTGCTGCCGATGGAGCTGGCCGCCCGTTCGGCTGGCGCGTCACGTGTGGCGACCGCGAAGCTGGGTGTGGCAGCCCTGGCCGAGGGTATCGGCGGGCTGGGTTTCCCTGGCTACGAAGACTTCATCCGCCTGGCCGTCCCGGCTGAGGTCGCCGCGCGGCGCGAGCTGACGCGCTGGACCGACCCTGACCCGCGTGACCCGGTGTCCGGCCCCATGCACGACATGCTGGCTGGCGCGATCGCCGTCGACAGGACGCTGGACAACCAGATGGCGGGCTTGGACGAGCTCGACACGTTGTCGACCAAGCTTGCTGAGCAGTCGGACCAGACCGAGGCGTCGATCGCCCGTCTGCGTGCTGCTGTCTCTGCCGCTGTGGCGGCCTCTGGTGAGGTCGCAGCGACCGAACCGGTGCTGGGCCGTGTCGTGGGACCGCTGTCGGCGATCTCCCAGTGGCTGGCCGAAGCCATGGAAGACCTGCGTCACCGCCTCGACGACGTGCGCGGACGTATCGGCGAGCTGCGGCTGCGTATCGCGTTGGCCCGTCTGCACGACGAACAGCTCGGCGAGTTCGCCCGTGAGCTGGCTGCTGGCGACGCCCCCGAACGCGCCCCCCTGTACATCCAAGAGCTGGCCTTGGCCCTGGAAGAGACCGCGACGACCGCGGCCCGTGAGGTCATGGTGACCAACGAGGGTCTGCGGACCCTGGCACAAGACCTGGTCGAGGTGGAGCGCGAGATGCGTACGTTCCAGCGCCAGTTGGCCACGTGGCGTCTGCTCATCCCCCGCTACCGCCTGTCGCAGCGCCTCGACCCGTTCACCGAACCGATCGACGCACAGCTGAAGTCGGGGCTGCGCCAGGTCGCGGCGGTGCGCCACCTCGCCGACCAGTGCCTGGCCGCGTCGAAGCCGTTCGACTCCGGTCCGATGTCGGCGGCCCTGCACGCGGTGAAAGCAGCCCGGGCGTCGGTCCGCGAGTTCGCCCACCAGGACCTGTCGTCGGTCAGCTGGTTGGCGGCATCGGCTACCTGAAAAGCCGCCAGACACCCCTGGCCAGCCATGACCTTGGTAACAGATCGTCCCATAACGGATATACCAAGACATACCCGCCATAGCAGGCGATACGCCTATGATTGGGCGCGTGACCACACCGACGCCACTGCCTGACCGTCCCTGTTTTTGCCGGAGGAACGGCCTGTGAGCCGCGCACGGCACCAGGCCCCACGGTCCC
This sequence comes from Micrococcales bacterium, assembly GCA_009779195.1. Classification (GTDB taxonomy): domain Bacteria; phylum Actinomycetota; class Actinomycetes; order Actinomycetales; family Cellulomonadaceae; genus Cellulomonas. Next base: position 7,811 of record WRET01000034.1, on the reverse strand, counting down.
GGCGCGGCAGGGCGTGGCTCGTCGTAGCAGTGCTGGCGGCGACAGCGGCGTGTGCCACCGTGGAGCTGCCCCCACCCCCGAGCCCTCCCCACCACAGACCGCCACGTTCGGCTCCCCCAGAGCCCGCGCTGGCTGCGCCACCGGACTTCTACATGGGTGTCGCTGCCCACCTCGGCGACCCCGGTCGCCCCAGCGACGGCAAGACCATCGGCGAGATCGCCCTCACCGAGATGGGTGTCGACTCGTTACGTGAAGAGGTGGGCTGGACCGAGATGGGACCGGGGTTCACCAAGAAGTTCGACCTCGTCGGCAAATCCGGCGGCAGACTGTTGCTCGTCCTGGGCTACGGCAACGTGAAGTACCTGCAGGGCGGCGCTTTCCCGGACACCGCAGCCGAGCGCGGAGCCTTCCTGGAGTACGCCAACGAGGCTGTCAAGCAGATCGGACCCGAGAACCTCGCCGGTATCGAGATCTGGAACGAGTGGAACGTCTACATGGGCTGGTTCGACCCGTTCCCGTACCGCTCGTGGGGCGCCCCGTGCCCAGACGACCCGAAGGACGCCATCGGCTGTCCGGTCATGTACGCCAAGCTGGTCGAGACCCTGATCTACCCCGAGCGCGAAGGGCTGGACATCCCTTCGTTGCGCAAGACGGCACCAGGAGTACCCCTGCTCGCCAACGCGATCTCCGCCCGTGACCAGGACTGGACAGCGGCGTCGATGGCGTACCTGCGTGACCATGACGTGCAGGTCGACGGTGCGATCATCCACCCGTACGTCAGCCACCCCAACGGCTGCCCCGACACAAACACGAGCACACCGGCTGGCCCCCTGGTGTCGGTCAAGTGCATGGTGACGGTCTCTGACGAGATCGAAAGGACGTACGGCCAGCGGCTGCCGATGTGGGCCACCGAGGTGGGCTGGTCACGAGGCGGCGACCGGCCTGTCAGCGCCGACGTCCAGGCCCGGTACGTGGTCGAGCTGTACGTGCGGGCCCGTGCGTCGACCAGGGTACGCGGAGTGTGGTGGTACGACCTGCAGGACGACCTGGTCGAAGACTCGAGCGTGCGGAACTTCGGCCTGGTCGGCCGCCACCCCGAGGACAAGTGGCTTCCTGGTGAACCCCACCCGTCGGGCAAAGCCTTCATGACGCTGGCGAGCTTCTGGTCTGGGTGTTCCACGGTGGAAGGAGACTGGAGGGGCAGGGCGTTCTCGCTGACGTGCGAAGGCGGCGACCGCGAGATCTTCTTCGCGGCAACCTCCAAAGAGCTGACCGAGGCGTCCGCGTCTGGCGCGACCTTGGTCGACCTGCTCGGCCAGGTTCCCGATGTGCCCCCCGAAGGCACTGTCTCTCCCCTGGTCGGACACCCTGTCGGAATCATCGCCGCCCCCACCGCGGGTGGGGCCTCGCACCCGGCGGACGAGTGACGCCCGCTGCTCACGGCCCAGTTCTCACAGCCCAACACTGACGCCCAGCACTGAAGCAGGTCGGCGGCCAGGGCTCGTTGATCACCCGGCGGCGCGCAGCCGTTCTAACGCTCCGACGACGACGTCGCGGTCGGTCGTCCGCCAGAACGGCGGCAGCGACCGGGCCAAGAACGTCCCGTACCGGGCGGTGACCAACCGCGGGTCGAGCACCGCGACAACCCCCTGGTCGCTGGCCGTGCGGATCAACCGTCCGGCTCCCTGGGCGAGCAGCAACGCCGCGTGTGTGGCCGACACAGCCATGAAACCGTTGCCGCCAGCCTTGGCCACAGCCTCTGACCGGGCCGCCGCAACAGGGTCGTCCGGGCGTGGGAACGGTATGCGGTCGATGATCACCAGCCGGCACGTCGGACCAGGCACGTCCACCCCCTGCCACAGCGACAACGTCCCGAACAGGCAGGTCGCAGGTTCAGCCAAGAAGCGCCCGACAAGCGTGGGCAGCTGGTCGTCACCCTGGGCGAGCACCGGCACGTCCAACCGTTCACGCATCGCCTCGGCAGCCACCTGCGCGGCCCGGCGTGAGGAGAACAACCCGAGGGTGCGTCCACCGGCCGCCCGGACCAGCGCCTCGATCTCGTCGAGCTGGTCGTCGGTGGCTGGTTCGCGGCCTGGAGCCGGAAGCCGGGCGGCGACGTAGCAGATCCCTTGGCGCGGGTAGTCGAAGGGGCTGCCGACGTCGATCCCCTGCCACTGGGTCCTCTCGTGGTCGTCGGCGGACTTGTCGTCGTGGTTGTCGTCGCCCGGTCGTGGCTCGTCAGCCGACGTCGGTTCAGCCTGCGACGTCTCGTCGTCCGAGCCCAGGCCGACAGCCCTCGCCGCGGAGTCGAACGACCCGCCGAGGCTCAGCGTGGCCGAGGTGAGCACCGCCACACGGTGCTCGAGCAGCTTGTTGCGTATCAGGCCGCTGACCGACAACGGCGCAGCGTGCAACCGTGTTACTGGGGCACCGCGTTCGGTCGTCCTCGCGCACCACAGCACTGTGCCCTCGTCCGCCGTGACCAGGCGTTCAGCCACCTCGAACAGCCCGGTCAGCGCTGCTGTGGCGACCTGGCGCCCCGCCTGGGCCTCCGGCGTCAGCTCGACGGACCGCACCGCCGACAGCAACCCCCGCACAGTGTCGCGCACGACAGCGACCGGTTCGGCCAGCGCACCAGGCAGACCGTCGGGGAACCGTCCTTCCTGGCTGGCCACGAGCGCTGACGCCAGCGCCTGCCCGGCCCCGTCCAGGTCGTTGGTCGGCAGGCTGGCCAGCCGCCGGGCCGAACGCGCCACCTGCTCGACGGACGCCAGCGACAGCTCAGCCGTGGCCTGGGCGGTGACCCGTGCTGCCAGCTCGTGAGCCTCGTCGACCACGAGCACGTCATGCTCGGGCAGCACCTGGTTCGCAGAGCTGGCGTCCACCGCGAGCATGGCGTGGTTGGTCACCACGACGTCCGCCCCATGAGCAGCCGAACGAGCCCGGTCAGCAAAACACGCGCCCAGCTTGGGGCAGCGCTGTTTGAGGCACTCCAGCGACGTCACCGAAACTTGCCGCCACGCCCGTTCGCTGACCCCCGGCACCAGGTCGTCGCGGTCGCCTGTCGTGGTCTCCTCGGCCCACTCACGCACCCGCACCACCTGCGCCCCCAAGCCGTCGGCGTGGCGCGGCCCCGCCGGTTCGGGTATGTCGAACAGCGCAGGTTCGTCCGGGTACCCGCCCTCGACCTTGTGCACGCACAGGTAGTTGTGCCACCCCTTGAGCAGCGCCACCTCCGGCCGCCGCGGCAGGTGCGCCTCCAACGCCTCGACCACCAACGGCAGGTCCCTGGACACCACCTGCCGCTGCAGCGCGAGGGTCGCCGTCGACACCACAACCCGCCCGTCGTGGCGCACCGCATGGTCCACCACCGGCACCAGGTACCCCAACGACTTACCCGTCCCCGTCCCCGCCTGCACCAACAGGTGCCGCCTGCTCTCGACAGCGTCCGCCACCGCCCGAGCCATCACCACCTGCCCCTCGCGCCGCTGCCCACCCAACGCCTGGACCGCCACCTCAAGCAGCGACGTCACACGCTCGGACCCATCCACGCCCTCACCCTATGCCGTGCCCGATACGCCCCCACCCACGAACCGCAGCAGGCAGACGAGTCGCTACCAGTACCCGCTGAGATCACGGATTCCAGGTGACCGGGACATTTTCGATATCAGGGACAGTCGGAACCCTCACGGTCACAGTTTTCGTACCTGTCGGCAACGGGCCCATCCACGCTGTCACCACCGTGACTTGGTCGAGATACACGATGGCAGAGCACGCGCAGTCCAACCCCGCGACCGGACCCAGCGGACCACCTGGATTCTCGGGATCAAACAGCGCAGGGCTGATAGTCGTGCCGCTAGCGGGATCGACGAGGGAGATCGTCTTCAGATTGCCGCCGCCCCCTCTGAGACTGACGACGTCGCCGGAGGCCTCCCCGTTCCCGGCGAGCGACATCGCGAACGTCACCAACGTGCTGTCCGGCCGGGCGTGAACCGACAACACATCGACGTGGTAGGACCGTCCCTCCCCCGAAGCCAGTGGAACGGCGTTCGGATCTGGCACTGCCGACACCACTGCTTGGTAGTACTGCTCTGCGGTGAGCGGGTCCCCCTTCACCAATCCAGTAGAAGCAGAGTCGCCAGACGCACCGCCAGTCGTGCACCCACAAAGTGTCACGACGACCGCTACGACGAGAGCCGCCAGACCTGTTCTCACTTTGCCACCTCGTACTCCACCGTCACCCGACGGTTCTTCTGTTGTCCCTCCGGGGTCGAGTTGGGGGCGATCGGCTCTGTCTCGCCTTTCGCCACCACTTCGAACGTTACGTTCTTTCCAGAGAGCGGAACCAGCGCGTCGGCCACGGCCTGCGCCCGCCGACGGGAGAGATCCATGTTGTAGGCGTCTGTCCCGTCCGAGTCTGTGTGCCCGGTCACCACGACAACACCCGTACCCCTGTCCTTGAGGTCCGACCCCACCATCGCCAGAGCCGAGGCTGCTTCGTCCGACAAATCCGCGGAGTCCTTTGCAAAGAGCACATCCGCCGCAAAAGTAGTCAACACTTCTGTGGAACTCTCGACTGTAGCGACAGCGTCATCATCGGTACCAGTTTGGTAGTACAGCGGGAACGTGTGAGCGGCGGGGTCGGCACCTTTGAGCAGGCTCGCCTGGGGGATCACGGGCCACCCGGCACCCAGCTCAACGGGGACTTTATCGACCGTCGGCTCCAGGGGCCCGTCGCCCACCGGAACGGGACGGTCTGCCATCTGGTGAAGATACCCAATTCGTACGTACACCTCCGACACGTCGGGAGGCAGCTCCGGGAACACAGCATATCCAACCAGCATCCGCCCGCTGGTGCTCCAGGCAACTTCTTTGGGATCCGACGCAGCATACTCTCCGTTGGCGAGCACCAGCGGAGCATAGACCGCCGACGCCTGCGGGACGACCAACGCCAGTCCATCCACAGGTCCACCATGGATCCCGAACAGGCAACTGCTGTTCGTGGTCGTGGGATCGACCTGCAACGCTGCTGACCAGTACAGAACCGTCCCACCCTCAACCCGGTTGACAGCGTGCACCGCGCCAACCACCGCGCCGGAGCGCCCGACGCCGAAACTCTCGACCCGGAAGACAGCCACCGTGGGAACATCAACCGAACCCACCGCTCTCGTCGTGCCTACCACGTCCGACGGTGACAAGACAGCGGACAGGGATGCCACCAGACCTATCACGACCGGACCGAACCCAAACACCTTCTTCATCGACACTCCTCCTGCAGTCGACTCCCCGACAGCAGACCAGGCCCGGCAATAATGCTCCTGGTCTCGCTGAGCACCACCATACCTTGCCGCACCGACGAAGTCCTAACCCCTTCCAACTCTGGAGCGGATCCTTTCTGAGGAACCTGATCCATTCTCACAAGGGCTCCCGGCAGGAACTGTCTCGTCTCACACCGTCGCCTCGGCCTCGGGCATGTGCAGGGCGGACGACCAGGCGTGACCTGGTTCGCAGAACTGGCGTCCTCTGCGAGCATGGCCACCACCACGCCCGCCCATGAGCAGCCCTCTCCACCCACGACACGGACGAGAGCCTCTAAGCAACCGTCCCGGGTGTCTCAGCCTCGTCGTCCATATCGCCATGGATGGAGAACTGCCCCATCAGATCGGCGTCCCCACAATCGGAGTACCCGTCAACGGCTACCGACTGGACACCGAACGGCACCTGGGCCGCAGCGCCTTCCAAGCGCTGCCGGGCTGCCGCAAGACTGCGTCGTGTGTCCACGGTGCGTTGGTGGTCAGAGCCGAGCACCCGCACCTCGTCAGCCAGCACCTCCTCGAACTCGGCTATCCCAGCGACATCTCCGGACTCGGTGCGCCAATAGGCGATCCTGTGCCGAGTGCTCAAAGTGTCAGGATGGTCCGGACCCATCACCCGCACCCGATCGGCCAACACGTCTTCCAGGCCGGCCAGACCACCGGCGACATCACCGGACACGGCGCGCCAACGAGCAATGTTGTGCCTTGTAGACAAAGTGCTCGGATGGTCCGCCCCCAGCACGCGCACCTTGTCGGCCAAAACACTTTCTAGCCCGGCCAGCCCTCCGTCAACATCACCAGCAATCACACGCCAACGACCGATGTGGTGCCTGGTGGAAAGAGTGCTGGGATGCTCTGGACCCAAAACTCGCACCCGATCGGCCAGAACCTCCTCCAAACCAGCCAGACCACCAGCGACATCACCCGAAGCGGCACACCAACGAGCAATATCGTGCCGGGTGTTCAGGGTGTCGGGATGGTCTGGACCCAGCAGCCGCACCCGGTCGGCCAGAACTTCCTCCAAACCTTCCAGACCACCCACAACATCACCAGACACCGCACGCCAACGAGCAATATCGTGCCGAGTCGACAAAGTCCGCGGGTGTTCTGGCCCAAGAACCCTCACCCAGTCGACCAGTATCTCTTCCAGCCCAGCCAGACCACCCACAACATCACCAGACACCGCACGCCAACGAGCAATGTAGTGCCGGGTGGACAAGGTACGGGAGTGATCCGGTCCCAACACCCGCACCCAGTCCTCTAGGACTTCCTCTAGCCCGGCCAGACCACCTACGACGTCACCAGACACCGCACGCCAACGAGCGATATTGTGCCGCGTCAGCAGGGTGTCAGGGTGGTCTGGTCCTAACACCCGCGTCATGTCGTCCAGCAATTCTTTTAACGTCACCAGAGCACCAGCCACATCACCGGCCTTTGCACGCCAGAACGCACAGCAGCGCCGCGCAGCCAAGGCATCGCGGCAGTAGGGGTCCGAGGCGTCGAACCGGGTGAGAAGATCTTCGTAATAGACGACCGCACGCCCGACACGGCCTGAGTTTCCTAAAGAGTCTCCGGAGAGGAACAGGGCCGGGTGGGCCTTGGTGGTCACCAAGACTTGTCCAGCAAGGTCACGCAGGTTCGTGGCTGTGGCACGTAAGCCACCAACGGCCCCTGGCGGAGCACTGTGCCAGACCTCGGTTGCGGCGTCGGCCAGCGCGTGCGCGGTGCGCGTCTGTTGTTCGGCGTCCAGGGTGTCGCGGATTGTGCGTTGGGCCAGGGCGTGGACAGTGACCGGACCCCACGGGTCACGGCCGACGGTGACCAAGGACACGAGCGAGAGCGCGTTGAGGGCGGACCATGTCTGCTCGTCGGTCAGCGGGCCAGCGACATCTGGGTCGCAGGCACGGGCCAGGTAGTGGCGGGCGGCTTCGGTGAGGAACAGGATCCGAGGGGTCTGGGTGGGGTGGGCGAACGACAACAACGCCGCCATGGCCGGTGCATACTGCGAGTGCTCTGTCGCGCGTTCCACAGCGATATCCCAGGTCGCAGCGATAGTCCATGGGCCGTCGCCTGGGCGCCCGCGGCGGGCCAGCTCTGCGTAGGGGGCGTCCTGGCCAGGCAGGACGTTCGCCAGGGAACGTGAACGGTCGGCCAGCACCTGGCGGTACTGGTCGATGGTGGCGAAACGGGGGTTGTCGAGGATGACCGCTGTGGCCAGGCTCAGCGCCACGGGGTGGCGGCCCAGGTCGTCAGCCAGAGCCTCGACCTGGGTCGGGTCAGTCGGTACTGCCCTGGCCAGACGTTCGGTGATGTACGACGACGCTTCCGCAGGGCTGTACACGTCCAGGTCCACCTCGACCCGGTCCGACCCCTGGTACCCGGCCCCTCGACGACGGGTGGTGACCAGCGTCTGGCCTCCGACCGGAGGCCACCACGGCGCGAGCTGTGGGGGCTCGACGTCCAGGTCGTCGAGCACCACGAACCACGACCGGTCCG
>WRET01000033.1 GCA_009779195.1 Micrococcales bacterium | reverse complement strand
GCAGTAAGCGGGGGCATTGCTGCACCAAGAGAACCACGAGTATGCGTCCCTCTATAAACAACAGACTTGAAAAAAAGCCCAACCAACCCCCCCCCCCCCCCCCCCAGCGATTTCGCTGAGGGGGGCTTCTCATTTTCTGGAGGTTATTTGTGACACGGCGCTGAGGCGCGTACTCAACTGTCGTCGCCTGCGCTGCAAGCCGAGCAAGAAGACCAGCGCCAGCGGGCGATGATGCGTTGCGCTTACGTGGCCGTCGGCAGTGGTCGGGCGGCGGCTGGCATCGATGCGACTCGTCGGGCGGGTGGACGGGCGATGCGACGGTGACGTCGGGCTGGGTGGCTGGCTCGTTGGGGTCTGCGCCGCCGCCGCGGGGTTGGCTGGACTGTCGTCCTGCAACACGTTTTGGCTACCGGGAAACGGTAGTCATTCGTGCGCAGATTTTGGCTGTCTACGCTGGTGGCAGTGGCTCCTATCTCAACGCGAACGGACGGGCGAGCGGACGGGCGGTCGGAGGCTGTGGACGATCGGTGCCGCGTGGCTGGCCGAGCACGGCTCAGCGGCCTGCGTGAGTTGGCGCTACCCGGAACGGGTAGAAAGTCCCGTCCCTTATCGACCTTCTCGCCCCTGGTCAGCGGCCTGCGTTCGACCCTGCGGTGCGTCAGGCGGCGCGACACGGGTTGGTGGCATCTGAGTTATACTGATAATGGTTTTCGTGTGCAGATGTCTGAGTCGTCGTGAGCAGGATCGTTGGCGCTAGCCGCCTCCGAGTTCGCGAACCAGCACCGCCAGCCGCTCCCAGTCGGGATCGTGCGTGGCCCTGGGGTTCGGACGTCGTCGCATGAGGGCCGCTCACCGGGATATGTGCTCGGCAAGACAGAGCCGTGATCGCCCACAACACGTGCGGGGATCCGCGCAGCGACACACCCAATGAGCCTGCTTGGCTCGCCGTTGGGCACGACACCAGGCCACGCTGCTCAGCGCAGCGGGACGACCGTCGCTCGTGTACCCACGAGCGTGCGCATGTCACCTGGGTCAGAGGTGTAGATCGTCGGGTGCCCGGGTCGGCTGAGCGCCGTGGCACAGACCAGCGCGTCCAGGGCGTGCTCGTGGCCATGCCGCCCGGCGGCCGCGAGCAGGTCTGAGGCGACAGCAGCGATCTCTTGCGACGCGGGCACGACGACCAGGCGAGACACGGTCCACTGCAGGGCAGCCCGGTCGATCTTCGGGTACGTGGCTTCGACGAGCGTCACCGCGCTGATGGCGACCGGCGTGCGAGCCGCTGCGGCCTCCTCGATCACCGCCCGCAGGTACACGTCACGACGCGCGGCGCGGGCCAGTCCTTCGCAGTCCAGCACCACCAGTCCGGTCGCCAGACCTCGGCTCACCGGGTGAAGCCGATCTCAGCGTCCGCCGCGGCCAGATCTGCATAGACCTGTTCGCGCACCTGGTCAGGCACAGGACCCAGCTCGGCCACAGCAGCCTCGGTGTAGTCGGTGAGTCGGTCCAGCTCGAGCTGCGTGGCCAGGGCACGAGCGACATAGGCCGACAGACCGCGCGGCCCTGACCTCGCTTCGGCTTCGTCAACCAGGTCCTGCGGGATCGTCAACGACTTCTTCCTGGTCAGCTGCTGTGTCGTCATGCCGCTATCCTACCTCTTAGGCGACACGTGGACCAGACAGTTCCGCACCACACCGAGATGCCAGGGAAGGCCGACCGAGACGTCCGCGGCATCTTCGACCGAGATGACCGCTCGAGCCAGTGTCAGGGTGACTGTGGCTCTTCGGGCGGAGCAGCGACGCAGAACTGGTTGCCGTCAGGGTCGGCGAGCACCGTCCAGGTGAAGTCGGGGATTTCGTCGTGGAAAGCGACCAGGGTGGCTCCCGCCGCGACCAGACGCTCGACCTCGGTTCCCGGGTCGGCCGAGCCGCACTCCAGGTGGAGCCGGTTCTTGCCCGGGGTGGGGTCGGGGACCTTCTGGAAGCCAAGGTCGACACCCGTCGGCGTCGTGACCATGACGAAGAACCCCTCCATCTCGTCGACGACCGTGCCACCGGTCTGCTCAGCCCACCACGCCGCCAACGCCCGTGCGTCGGTCGTGTCGAACGTCACCATGCCTACCGAGATGCTCATACACCCCACCTTATCCAACCTGGCCGCGACGCTCGGCCTTCACGTCGACGTGGCGCCCGTCTGAGCCTCTGGTGCCAGGGCTCTGCGGATCTTGCGTGCCACGTAGACAATGAGCACTGCTGTGGGTACCAGGAGGACGACACGTGCCCAGACGGCGGTGCCGACGGCAGCGCGGACGACGAAAGCCCACAACAGCCAGACGATGCCGATGACCGCGCAGAAGAAAGCGGCGGCGATGACGGAGCCAGCCACGGAGTCGGTGGTCCGTAGGTCGTCCCGCATCAAGAAATAGACCGACAGCACTCCTGCGGCGACGATGACAGTGGCGCCGCAGAGCAGCAGCGGCACCAGCGTCCACCGGTCCGGGCACACCGCTGTGGCCACGAGCAGCAGGTACGAGACGGTGAACACGAGCATGTACGACAGTGGTGCCGGTTCGGCCAGCGCTGCGCGCACGTGGTCGCGGACGGTCCTGTCGACCCGGACCCAGATCAGCCCAGCCCACAGCAGGCTGGTCAGCACGGCGAGGCCAGCGACGGCCCTCCCGGGGTTCAGCCACTCGCCGGTCCACAGCCCGGGGACGACAGACAGCCCGAGCGAGGCGACGAGTGCTGGTGGGGCGATCGTCACGGTCAACAAGCTCGTGCGGTGCTCGTCGAGCGACTCCGGGCCCGGGGACGTCCCGGCGACCAGGGCCTCGGCATCGAGCCAGGCAGCGACGGACGCTGGCCGCAGGGATGTCAGGGCTCGCACACCGGCTATCCGAGGGTGGGTCTCCAGCGCCTCCTGGTACGTCGGGTCGATCGCGAGCGCGTCCGCCACGTGCCGTTCCGCGTCGTCGAGGCGCCGGTCGGACAGGGCGACGACGGCGCTGACGGTGTGCGGCTCCGGGTGCTGCGGGGCCAGGCGGAGCATCTCGGCGGCCGCGTGACGGGCCTCGTCGCTGTTGTCAGGAGCCAGCCGGGCGACCCGACCGTGGTTCCACAGGTCGGCCGGGTCGAGCTCGACCGCGCGCCGGGCTGCGGCGAGGGCGCCGTCCCGGTCGTCGGCCTGGGACAGCACCTGGGACAGGGTGTAGTACGCCCAGTCGGCGTAGGGTCGCAGGACGAGGAGACGGTCGGCGGCCTCCCGGGCGGCCGTGGCGTCGCCCAACCGTGCCTGCGCCAGCGCGGTCAGCTGCAAGCCCCGGGGATGGTCCGGGGCGTTCCGGACGGCGTCGCCCAGCACGTCCAGCGCCCGCTCCGGTCTGCCGTGGGACAGGAAGAGGTCGGCAAGACCGAGACAGCGGTCGATCTCCCCGTCCGGCAAGGACCGGTCAGCGTCACCGGACGAAGTCATGCAAGCTTCTCGCGGCGCATGTATTCGCGCAGGTCGTCGTACTCGTGAGACCGGGTGAACCGGACGACCGAGCGGGCGGCGGCGAACCACTCGGCGGTCGACGGGGTGATCTGGGCGGCCGCGGTCAGCAGGTCAGCGGTGGTCAAAGGACGCGGCGTGCCGGTGCGCAGCGCCTCGCTGAGGACCACCTGCACTGCGGAGACCACCACGTGAGCCAGGTCGGCGCCGCTGAACTGCACGGTCGCGTCGGCCACCGTGTCCAGGTCTAGTGCCTGGGTGGGCCGGTCGCGCAGGTGGACCGCGAGCACCCCGGCCCGGGTCTGGTGGTCTGGCGGCTCGACGAACACAGCCCGGTCCAGACGGCCCGGGCGGCGCAGCGCCGTGTCGATGTCCCACGGGTGGTTGGTCGCGGCGACCGTCAGCACGCCGTGCGAACCGGTGCCGTCCATGGACGACAACAGCTGGTTGACCACACCTCGGGTGGCGTGCCAGTGGTTGGCCCGTCTTTGGCCAAGAGCGTCGATCTCGTCCAAGAAGACCACCGACGGGGCCTGGCGCAACGCGTCGTCGAACAGGGCCTGGACGTTGCGTTCGGACTCCCCGACGTACGAGGAGTAGATGTCGGCCGGGCCAGCACTGACAAAGCTGGCTCCGATCTCCGCGGCCACCGCCTTGGCCAGGTAGGTCTTCCCGCACCCTGGAGGGCCGTACAACAACAGCCCGCCACCAGCGCTGACCTGGTACACCGCAGCGATCTCAGGGTTGCGCACCGGTGCGAAGTAGATGTGCTCCAGACGCTGCTTGACCGCGCCCATCCCGGCCACGTCCGCCAGGCCCCGAGGCTCGCCCGGCCCAGCCGGGTGCCCGCCGGTCGGCTGGTCGCTGACCCCCAGGTCAGGCGCCGGGCCCAGCTGGGCGTCCAAGACCTTGAGCACAGCCGCCTCGTCGGGCCGGCCCGACTGGCGGACCAGGGCCTGCGCCCGGGTGTTGGTCGGGTCCAGCGACAGCGCGGCACCAGCCTGCGCGGTGGCCTCCGTGGCCCGCCCGGCGCTGGCCAGGGCATCGGCCAGCAGCACACGCAAGGCAGGGTCGTCAGGGACCGCGTCAACGGCTCGTTCAAGACCAGCGATCTGTGCATCAAGATCAGACACGCGGACGACCATAACCCGCCGCGGACCATTGACGGGAAGATTTTGGCAGAGCTTACCCCACGGCCTCGAGGATGGCGAAGTGAGCAAGAGCGACGACCGGCACCTCTACGGGGCGCAACGGGCCTACGGCCAGCACCGCACCCCGAGTCCGAATGGGTCACCTATGAGATCGAGGCCGCCAGCACCGTGCGTGCGCTTGGCTATCCGGCTGCGATGCTGGATGAGCCGACACACGCCACCGAGTGGCCGCACCCAGCGGCGTGACAGACCAGATGGCGACCCGGCTCACGACAACGGGTGGCGGAGTCGGTCCTGGAGGGCATCGGCCTCGTCGAGGACCTCCCCGGCGGCCCATGTCACGTCGCGCCGGGACTGGGTGATGGGGCGCAGGACCCCAGCAGCGACCAGACGGGAGACGGCGTCGTAGACGGCAGCCGAGGACGCGCCTGTGAGACGACGGATGTCGTAGGCGTCAAGGACTGGGTGCGCGAGCAGGTGCTCGTGGATCAGCGCGTGGGCCACAGAGCCACGCCGTGGGTGGACGCGTTCGTCCCAGTGCACCGGCAGGTCGGCGAGCCAGTGCGCGGAGACCCGGGCCTCTTGGGCAGCACGTGAAGCACTGGCAGCGATGTGCTCGACCAGCGGGTCGACAACGCCGTCGCGGTAGTCGTTGACGAGCTGGAAGTAGCGGTCACGGTCGGTGACCAGCGCGGATGCGATGGGCACAGCGATGGTGCGGGTCACGCCCCGCGCCCGCCACACCGCATTGATCAGCGAACGCCCTACCCGGCCGTTGCCGTCGGTGAACGGGTGGACGGACTCGAACTGCCCGTGCACGACCGCAGCCTGCACCACCGGGTCCAGGTCGCCACGGTTGGCGAACGTCATCAGGTCGTCCATGAGTGCTGGCACCCGGTCGGGGTGCGGGGGCACGTGGACGGCACCGACAGGCGCGTGGTCGGACCCGCCGATCCAGTTCTGCACGTCACGCAGACGCCCCGCGTAGTGGCGCTCGGCAGGATCGTCGGCCAGCAAAGGAGCGTGTGCCGCCAGGAGGGTGTCGAGCGTCACGCCGTCCTGGCTGCGCTCGACCAGCAGGTGCAGGCCGTCGATCGCCGCCTTGACGGTCCGTGCACCCCTGGGTGCGCCGATACCCGCTTCAGCGCGTGCCAGCTGGTCCACGGTGGTCAGCTGCTCCTCGATCCGTGACGAGGCGATGGCCTCGGTGCGCGCGAGGAACGGTTCGAGCGACGCCAGGTGCCCCCCGGCCTCGTGCTCCAGCAGCGCGATGTCGACGGCAGCCTGACGGGCAGCCTCCGAGGCGCTGGCGCTCGGCGACACCTCGACCTGGGCGATGAACGGCGGGACGGATGCCTCGTAGGAGGTCACACGTCGGACGGCGCGGTGGCGAGGTTCCCACGGCAACGTCTCGGACGTGTGCCGCGGGAAGAGCCGCTCGTCCATCGTCACTCCAACCTGGAAGACCGCGGTCCTTGTTCTGGGTTACACCTCATAACCCAGAATAGCGGAACGTGCCGCGCGTGAGTCACCCGGACGGCTCCTCGCGTTCGACCAGGCCGCGGCAGAGCACGCCGGCCGCGTCCGCGCCACGCTGGCCGCCCAGGGCATACCAGAAGCGGGCTTGTGGAACATTCGGGCGTCGGTACGACTCGAAGCGGCCGAGACAGCCCAGATGGACGTGGCGATTCGAGCGAGGACGACTGCGATGGTGTTGGCAACGGAAGGTGGCGTGCGGCCCCGTACGGCGAGCACGGGTCGTTCTGGGGTGGGCTCCACCAGGGGCATCAAGGCTGTGGTGGGTTGTGTGTGCTCTTTCGCGGTTGTGGCGACCCTCCTTGGCGCGTGCACCAGCGCCTCGCCTTCCGACGACGCGTCGACACCTGGTCTCGTCACCTCGAGCACGTCCCCTTCTGGCCGCCTGGGCGATGGCGCCGAGTTCGACGGCGAGCAGTACCTGTGGGTGGAAGACCAGCTCGACTGGCCGGGTATCACCCTCCAGGTCGGCCTGTACATCCCGGCGGACTTTGTTGCCGACCCGAGCGGACGCGCCGGCTCGTGGCTCCGGTCTGACTGTGCGACCAAGACTGACGGCTCTTGTCCGACGATCACCCTCGAGCAGTACTCAGACATGGAGGTGGCCGACAACGTCGCCTTGGACGGGACAGTCGCGGCGAGCGGTGTGTCCTGGACCGTGTCGGAAGTGGTTGCCGAGAGCTTCGCCCCGAAAGTGCAACCGGTCGTCACCATCACCCTCGAGCTCGCCGAGTCGTACGACGACACGAACGCCACCCTGAGCCCATTCGTCGAGACCCACACTTTCTTCCCGATCGGCAAAGGTGAGAGCGGCGACTACGGCCAGCTGGTGGTCCAGGTGTCCGCCAGTTCGGACGTGCCCGACTTCAAGGCGTTCGTCGACCGCACCACGACGACCGCGGCCCTCCGCTTCCACGTGATCTCCTCCGAAGAGAAGTAGCTGTGCTCTCTGATGCCCAAGGCGCCGAGGCCCTGTTCTGACAGACGTCGGTTTGGTACTCGACCTCCCCTCCGGCTTGGTCGTGCCAATCCACATCTCCACCCTTGCCCCACTAGTGTCCTGCGCCGGAAATTCGGTGGATAAGAAGGCGGCGTCAGACGTGGTGCATCGCAAGGCGGAGGAGGGCGCGATAGCAGCGCTATCGCAACTGACGACAACGCCGCGAGGTGCCGCGGCTGGCGTCGACTTCTCCACCGAATTTCCGGCGCAGGACACTAGCTCCAAGCGGTGGGATCTGTCCCGGTGTTTCGTCTGTGATGACCTCGGTGTCCTCACCCCGGGTGCTCGTCGTTGGTGAGTTCTGCAGAGCGCTCGACGAGGTCCTCGAACCAGAGCTCTTGGGCTCCGAGGTAGCCCGGATCGAAGTATTGGCGGACGATCTGCTCGACCTGGTGCTCGTCGGTGATTCCCAGGGTCAGGCACAGACGGGCGCCGTCCTCAAGGTCGGATGGGGACTTGCGGGAGACCATCGCTTTCATGGCGAGGAGGTACTCGGGAGAGCCGACCGAGACCGACAGACCCCCGAACTGGCCGAGCGACCTGGGGCTGTGGTCCGCGACACGCGGCATCATCTCCACGACAGCGTCGTTGAGCCAACGAGGCGGAAGGCTCATCTCTGCGGCCATCACCGCGGCCTCGTCGAGGACGACGTCGCGCGGGTGCAACACCGCGTCGATGTCAGCTGTCGTGCGTCGGTCGTCGTACACCAGGGCCATCGCCGCACCACCGACGACGAACATCTCGGCCCGAAACCCGCGTGCGGCGATGCGCTGGCCGAGCCTGGTGAGCAGGTCCCGGACCTCGTCGCGTCCCATATCAGGTGTGGTCACACGGCCTCCAGCCACTGGACGGGGAAGATCACCCGTCGTTCTCGCAGGGACGGTGGGGTGTGGACGAGGTTCCAGTCGCGCCACCGCGCCGGCATCGTGCCAGGTTGCCACCACTGGTCGACCGGACGCAGCTGTCTGGTCCAGTCCAAGGATGCGCCATCGTTCGACAGCGACCAGGTGTGGGCGGCGACGCCGGTGACCAGGGCGTTCCAGCGCACGTCCCCGGTGGTGGGGGGTTTGATGTGGAACGCCGCGATATCGCGTTCGTCGTCCAGCAGCTGTAGCTGTTGGACACTCTGGCGCACCAACCGCGTGCAGTGGACAGGGTCGGTGTCCATATGCCGTTTCAGCACGAGCGCCAACTGGGGGTAGCACAGCAGGTGCCCGGCGACGATCGGACCGGCAGGGTCAGTGCGGCCAGCGGTCTGGATCCGGGCCGCCACGGTCGCTGACATCGGTTTGGACCCGTGCCTGTACGCCGACAGGTTCGACTTGGCGATCCCTGTCAACCACGACAACGTCGAGTACGTGTGCCGGTCCGGCCACTGCACGCCCATCACCTCCGCCGCAATTTTATAACCCCAGGGTGACCGGGGGCGAGCCTCAGCCGCGATCCCCAGAGGAACTGCCACCAGGCCGGGGATGCTGACCAGGCAAGACAGAGGAACCGTCCCCACTGTCCTGGCTCGATGTCGCTCTTGAAGCGACCTGTGGGGGCTGGTTTGGCGACATCATGGTCAGACCAACCGGAAAGGACCCATGATGAACACCGCTGTCGCCTCGCACATCACTGGCGTCGTCGTCCACCCGGACGGCGCGACGGTCACGCGCACCGGCCGTCTGAGCGAAGGGGCCGGACGCCGGACGGTGGAGATCGCCGTGCCCTGGCAGGTGGAGCCGGACTCGGTGACCGCGGCCTTGAGCACGGGCACCCGCTTGGTCTCGCTGGACTTCGAGGTGGACCGGTCCCGACCGGCAGGTTCTGGCGCGCGTCGCAAGGACCTGGTGTCACGGCTGGACGAGGCCAGGACGGCGGTGACCAGGCTCGACGACGCTGTCGCGGTGCTGGAGGCCCGGGAACGGTTCGTCGTGGCCAACTGCCGGCTGGGGGGACGGACCGACGCTGGTGTCGACCTGCTCAGCCAGCTCGACGGGTACCTGGCTGACCAGCTCGCCACGGTGCGGGACACGATGTCGCAGCTGCGTCGTGACCGAGTCGAGGCTGAACGTCACCGTGAGCGCATCGAAAAGGCGTTGGCACACCTGGGCGACGAACGGCCCGATCCGGTCGGACGCGTGGTGGTGGAGTGCGAGAGCGCCGAGCCGGACGCCCCCGAGATCACCGTCGGCTACTTCACCCGCCAGGCGCGCTGGCGGCCCCAGCACGAGCTACGGGTGGACGACCTGGCCGGCCCGGTACGTCTGGCGTTCACCGCGCGTGTCACCCAGGACACCGGTGAGGACTGGTCAGACGTTCCGCTGGTGGTCTCCACCGCCCGCCCTGGGCTGGGCGGCACTGCTCCCGAGCTGGACCCCTGGCGTCTGCGTATGCCCCGCCCGGTAGCCGTCATGTGCGCGCAGGCCAGCCCGGCTCCGTTCGACACGCAGGACATGGCGGTGGCGGGAAAACAAGTCATGGCTCCTGCCCAGTCCGCGCCACGTGCTCCGGCCGCGTCAGAGCCGGTCATGGTGTCCGGAGATGCGGGCGAGGCCACCGCCAACGCTTCGCAGTGGACGATCACGACCCCCTGCCGTCTGGAGTCGGGCAAGGGCGAGCGGGTGTTCGACGTGCTGGAGATGGAGATCGCGGCCCAGTACCGCCACGTCGCCATCCCCAAGCTCGACCCTGACGCCTTCCTCCAGGCCCGCCTCGACGGCTGGAGCCAGCTCGACCTGCCGCCGGGCCCTGCCAAGGTGTTCCTGGAGAACCGGTACGTGGGCACGACGTTCGTGGACACCGGAACCACCGACGACGAGCTGGACGTCGCGCTGGGCCGTGACGCGGCGATCTTCGTCACCCGCGAGAAATCCGACGAGCTGGCGCGGCACCGGCTGGGCCGCAAGTCCCGCGCCACCCGGGGGTGGAAGATCGCGGTGCGCAACAACAAACCCACCACGGTCGAGCTGGTGCTGCACGACCAGATCCCGCTGTCGGCCGACGCCGACATCACCGTCACCCCGCGCGAGCTGTCCGGCGGTGAGCTCGACACCACCACCGGCGAGGTCACCTGGACCCTGGTCATCGACCCCGGTGCGGTCGAAGAACGCACTATCGCCTTCGACGTCGACCACCCCAAGGGCACTTATCTGTCCCTCTAAAACGCGAGATGCTGCGCGGCAACCGGGGCCGCCAGGAGAACCAGAGGGCTGACCAGGCAGGACATTAGGAACCGTCCCCATTGTCCGCTTGCCCCCGGTCTTGGGCGATCCGTGCTGTTAGGCTGTGGCTGACGCCCCGCGCATCACATGTCTAGGAGCGACTATGACCTCATCTGAACCCGACCAACCAGCGGGCCAGGAGCCCGAACAGGTCCGTGCACTCAAGTTTAGGTGCCCGAACGACGGTTCGACTGACGTCTATTGGGAGATCGAGCGGGGTCAGCTGGTCTGCATGCACTGCCGCACCGTGGTTCCCGAAGGGCCGCGGCCCGCAGGAGGCCACGTGCTCAATGGCATCGTCGTGTCAGACGGTGTGACCCAAGCACTACCAGAGGACAATATCTGCAACTTCAAGTGCGAAGGCTGCGGGGCTGAGGTCGTCTCTGACAAGAGCACCAGCATGTCTGCGAAGTGTTCCTGGTGCCGCAACAACCTTATCCCCGGAGACGTGGTCTCGAATGAGTTCACACCTGACGGGATCATCCCTTTCGCAGTTTCTGAGGCCCAGGCCGTCGACAGCTTCCAGAGATGGGTGAAGAAGCACTGGTTTGTGCGTAAGGGTTTTGGAGACGTCAAGAACGTCATCGTCAAGCCGGTGTACTACCCCTTCTACGTGCTGGACGCAAGGGTAGACGCCAGTATCGACACGACGGGCGAAAGGCTGGTCCGGAGCTACAGCCGTGGCAACTACGACTACAGAGACTACGAACAGTTTCGCCTGCAAGGCCCCGCCTCCGGGTATGTCGACGACCAGGAACGCGTAGCCCTGAACGAGGTCGTCAACGAAAAGATCGTCAACTTGGTCCGGCCGTACGACTGGACCGAGCCAAGGCTGAGGCCGTTCAACTACCGGTACCTCAACGGATTCAACGCGGAGCACCGAGATATCGATTTCAACACGATTTCGCGCAGTGTCGGCGACGAGGGGGTGGCGGCGGTCACCTCTGAGCTGAGCAACAGGCTCGGAACGAAAGTGTCACCGACAATCATGGGCTACAATCCCGTCATCGGGTACGTGCTGGCCCCTGTCTGGCTGCTCACGTACGTCGACGCAGCCGAGGGCAAGACCTACTTCTTCGCGATCAACGGGCAGAACGGACGATCAGCCGGAGTCCTTCCGGTGGACTGGAAGAAGAGCGCAGTCTTCATCGTGGCCTGTACCGCCATCATGGCTGCCGCAAGCTTCGCCCTCGAGTACCTGCGGCTGAAAGGACTGGCTGGCTGATGATATCGCTAGAACAAGTCTCGGGTAACGCCTCCGGCAGCAAGGCCGCGGTGTACATCGGTATCGTCTCGGCTCTCTCCGCCGTGTTCTTCTTCGTGACCTACGTCCTCGGTAGCGTGTTCATCGCCCAGAACATGCTCCCCCGAAATGACAGCTTCTCCGCGAAGAACGTCGATATCGTGACACTCTCGCAGCAGGAAGGGGCCAGCACCAAAGGCCTCGAGAGAGACCTCACAGAAGAAGAGGTCGCAGCGCTGACGGCCAAGGCCGTCGAGATCGGGAAAAAGCTGAACCTAGAGTACCTGCGGATCGAGCTGGTGAACGACAAGTGCCCCCCCAGGGACTCGGACGACCTCTGCGAGCAACGACTGACCGCGTACAACGACGTCATACTGGACGAAGCCCTGGGGACAACTTCCCACAACCGTCGCTCGGGCCCCGAAGGTGTCACGTACGTCATGGACATCCAGGATCCCGTTCCGTTCACGTGGATCACCTCCCACGGCCGGACCGCAGACAACTTTTTCACGAGCCGTGTAAAAAACCGTATCTTCGAGACCTCAAGACAACGGGTGCCGTTGGGCACAGACCGCCTCGTCTACCACCGTATGGACGTCATGTTGGACCGGTCGATCTACGAGCTGCGGAGCTTTGGTGTGTTCTCTCCGTTTCTCATGGTCGTGATATTCCTGATCTCGGCTGTCGCGATCACGATCTTTTTCTTGGTTATCAGAAAGCGATACTCGATCTCCTGGGCGGTGCAGAGCGGCGGGAAGATCGCCGCTGTCGCCGTCGATGTCTCCCAGATCCAAAGAACTGTCACCGGCACGCGCACCTCAAAGACCTACAACCCACCCCAGTCGTCGAGCAGCAGTAGCGGTTTTTCGTCCGGCGGCGGCGGAGGAGGCGGCGGAGGCGGTTCTTCGTCCGGGGGCGGTCGAGGCTGATCGCGACCTGATGACCAGGACGTTCGGGCCGGCGTCGGTGGTGGTCGGTGGCTTGATGCGGTAGACGGCCGTCGCGTTCGTCGCTCAGCGCGTTCAGTCAGTGGTGGGTCCAGGCTCAGTACTCGCCCTTGATGACGAAGAAGGAGCCTCGGATGGTTCCGGCGAGCTTGGAACGCTGGCGGGCGAACTTGAACGCCGACAGCTCGGCGGGGATGTCCATGCCGTCGGACAGCTTGAACCCGACAGCACGTTTGCCGGCGTCGTCGACGGTGTACATGACGTTGATGGCCAGGCCATCAGCGTAGAACACGTAGGTGAACTTGATGCCAGCGACCTGGAACTGTGACGTCTGCAGCGGTTCGGCGCCGATCTCGATCCCTCGTTCTTCGCGCAGGATGCGGCTGACGTAGGCGACGGCGTCCAGGCTTTCGGCGGCAGGTACGACGGTGAAGTCGTGGTCGTACTTGTTGTGGAAGTAGCGCGCCTCGTTGGCGCGCATCCCCGCCAGAGCCTGCGCCACAGGCGACGACTGGAGACCCTCGACAGAAACCTCGTGGAAATCAACGGTCGGCATCGGCCCTCCAACCCGAGCAGGCCCAGCCAGTGTAGGACCGCCCCGAACCGGCTGCCCGTCAGAGCACCAGGTCGGCTCTGGCAACAAGCCAGCGGTCGTCCACGTGGCTGTGCCCGAGTGGCACGACCGCCGCTCTCCAGCGGGTCACCCTTCGCGTCGGGCACCGCAGCTGCCGCAGAAGCGGACGTCAGGGGCCAGCTCGACACCGCAGGCGCACAGCTGGGGGGCGGTCGCAGCCAGGGATGTGCCGCACTTCTGGCAGAACCGCACCTCCTCGGGGTTCTTGTGGCGGCAGCTGGGGCAGCGTCCCTTGGCGTCTTCGATGGCCTGGGCGGCCTCCGCCTGGTCTTTGGCGGTGTTGGCCGCGGTGAGCGCACCTTCGGCCGCGGCGACGTTCTGCGCGATCAGCTGCAGCCGGGCGTCTTGCGACCACGCCGACGGGTCACGCCGGTACGCCTCCCGGCCGATCTGGAGCAACAGCTCGTTCTCCTGCTTGCGCAGGTCAGACAGCTGCGACTGTGCCGCCAGCATCTGGCCCTCGGGGGTGTCTTGCGGGATGGCGCTACGGGCGAGCCCACCCAAGAACCCACCGAAGCTCTCCAACGCTGCGAACGGGTCGTCGTTGCTTGCCACGGGTATGCCCCTTTCGTCCGGTTGCCGCTCACACTACCTTCCGCGGCCCACGTGAACCGAGAGAGACGGTGGGAGACAGTGGGGACGGTTCCTCAGTCTTGCCGACTGCGCCGTGGGACGGCGCAGCAGGCAAGACAGCAGGAACCGTCCCCACTGTCTCCCACCGTCGGACGGCGCAGCAGGCAAGACAGCAGGAACCGTCCCCACTGTCTCCCACCGTCCCCACTGTCTCGCCCGGACCTTGCCAGGGGACGAAGCGCGTCCTAGCCAAGGCCCCACAGAGCGGGGACGACGGCCAGGGCGACGACGAGGTAGACGAGCATGGTGACGGCGCCCAGACGCCAGTAGTCGCCGAAGCGGTAGCCGCCGGGGGTCATGACGATCATGTTGGCGGGGGTGGCTATGGGGGTCAGGAGGGAGGCGGCCCCGGCGACGGCCACGGTCATGAGCATGGTCTGGGTGCCTATGCCAGCGTCGGCGGCGACCGCCAGGGCGACAGGGATGACGACCAGGACTGTGGCCGCGTTGGACACGACCTGGCCGAGGGCGGCGGTCAGGACGAAGACCGCTGCCAGGGCCAGCAGGCGGTTGTCGCCGACGACATCCATGAGACGTGAGGCGACGAGGTCCGCGGCCCCTGAGTCGCGGACCGCGACCGACAGAGGGATGAGGGCACCGATGAGGACGAGGGTCTGCCAGGAGATCGCACGGTAGACGCGGGAAGGTCTCACGACACCCAGGGCGACCATCGCCACGGCTGCGGCCAGGCCTGCGACGGCGGGGACGGTGATACCCGACGCGAGCGCCACGACCATCGCCACCAGCACCACGACCGCGGTGACGGCAGGCCGTCGCGCCGACAGCTGACGCCGCAGCTGCTCAGGGGCGCCGACGACGAGGAACTCTTCGCCCAGGGTTTCGACCGATGACCACGTGCCGCGCAGCAGCAGCGCGTCGCCCTGGGCCAGCTGGACGTGACGGGCCCCCAGGTCACGGCCCAGACGCACGACGCCCAGGACTGTGACGTCGGCTGCGACCTGCATCCCGGGGAACACCGTCCGCCCGAGAGCCCCTGAGCGCGGCGGCACGACGACTTCGACCAGACCCACCTCCTGGTCGACAAGGGCAGCCCGGGAGCTGTGCTCCAGGTCGTAGTGCTCGACGAGGGTGTCGACGTGGTCGGCGATATCCCCCACGAGCGGGCCTGGCCCCCGGTCAGGCAGGACGTGCCCCAGCACCGCCACGACGACCACCGTTCCCACGAGCAGCGGGACCCCCGCCCCGGCGAACTCGAAGAACCCGAAGCCACCGCCGCCTGCCTCCACCGACGCCTCGTGCACCAGCACGTTCACAGGGCTGCCCGCCAAGGTGAGCAACGCCCCCGCACTGGCTCCGAACGCCGTGGGGATCAACAGCCGCGACGGTGAGACGTCCGCGCGGCGGGCCGCGGTCGTGACCACCGGAAGCATGGTGGCAGCTGCTCCGTTCGGGGTGATGAGCGCCGAGATCACCCCCGACAGCCCCGCGACCGCACCGGTGAGCGGGCCACGGCGGTTGCCGACCCTCGCCGTCAGCGTCCGCCCTGCCCAGGCCGTGACCCCTGACGACTCCAGCCCCTCGGCCACGACGAACAGCGTCGCGATGAACACCACCACCGGGTCGCCGAACCCGCCGAGGGCTGTGGGCGCGTCGATGACGCCTGTGGCCAGCAACGTCAGGGTCGTCACGACTGCCACGACCCCGACGGGCACCTTGTTGGACACGAACGCGACCACAGCGACCCCGAGCACGACGAGCACCACAGCGGCGTCGCTCATGACGACGCTCGTGGGCCGGGGGCGCGGGCCAGGTGCCTGTCCACCGTCGCAGGCTAGGACCACCGCACCGTGGTCGCACCTGTGGCTCGTGCGACCAGGACTAAGGCGTGTCTCTTAGCCCCCCGCACGCCGCGACGCGCCCGGCACGCACGCTGGCGGCGTTGTCGTCGTCGGCAGCACCTCCAGTGCTGCTCTTCTCCGTCGCCTTGCCAGCGCACGCACCGGACACGCCGCGCTCGCACGGGGGGTTAAGAGACACGCCCTAAAGCATCGGCGCACGTCGGACCATTGATGCGCCAGCGAGACGGCCGGCCGCTGTGGCGACGACAGGCTGGGGCTGCTACCTCGGGGTTGGCGAGGGCAGGGCGGGCGGAGCTAGCCTGAGCTGGTGACTGACTCCAGCGTCCCAGACAGCCGCGACCTCAAGGCCCCGGCGCACAACGTCGACGGATTTATCGCCGACTTCATGCGCGAGCTCAACTACGGCCAGGGTGTGTCACTGGTACGCAGCACGAAGAACGACCAGTACCTGGCACTGTCGCGCACGGTGCGTCACCACCTGCAGGCCCGCTGGATGGACACTCTGGCCAAGCAGCACGAGGCGCAGGCCAAGACGGTGTGCTACCTGTCGGCCGAGTACCTCATGGGACGCCAGCTGGACAACGCGCTGCTGGCCTCAGACATGGACGACATCGTCGAGGAGGGCCTGGCGCGGCTGGGCCTGAACCTGACCGACCTGCGGGCCCAAGAGGTCGAACCGGGCCTGGGCAACGGGGGTCTGGGACGGCTGGCGGCGTGCTTCTTGGACTCGGCGGCCACGATGTCGGTGCCGTGCATCGGTTACGGCATCCGTTACCAGTACGGGATCTTCCGTCAAGACTTCGTCAACGGATGGCAAGAAGAGCATTCGGACCGGTGGTTGGCGATGGGCAACCCGTGGGAGTTCCCGAACCCCGAACGGGCCGTGGCGGTGAACTTCGGTGGGCACACGCAGACCTACACCGACGAGAAGGGCCGCACCCGCAGCCGGTGGATCCCCGAGTGGGACGTGCTGGGGGTGCCCTACAACTACATGGTCCCCGGGTACCGCAACGGCCGGGTCAACACGTTGCGCCTGTGGAGCGCCCGGGCGAGCCGGCCGTTCAGGCTCGCCGACTTCAACTCCGGTGACTACATCGCCGCGGTGCAGGGCCAGACCTTCGCCGAGAACATCTCCGCGGTGCTGTACCCCGAGGATTCGACCCCCCAGGGCAAAGAGCTGCGGCTGCAGCAGCAGTACTTCTTCTGCGCCTGCTCGATCGCGGACTTCGTCAACCACGTCCTGCCCGACGACTACGACCTGCGCAACCTGCCAGAGCGTGTGATCTTCCAGCTCAACGACACGCACCCGGTCATCGCTGTGCCAGAGCTCATGCGGGTGCTGGTGGACGTCAAAGGTTTCGACTGGGACGAAGCCTGGGAGATCACCCGCAAGTGCTTCGCCTACACCTGCCACACCCTGCTGCCCGAGGCGCTAGAAGTGTGGTCCGTCGAGCTGCTCGGCCGGCTGCTGCCACGCCACCTGGAGATCATCTACCAGATCAACGACGGCTTCCTCGACCAGGTGCGCGAGCAGTTCCCCGGCGACGAGCTGCGTGTGCGGCGGATGTCGATCATCACCGACTACCCGATCCGTGCGGTGCGTATGGCCTACCTGGCCACTGTCGCCGGGTCTCGGGTCAACGGTGTGGCCGAGCTGCACTCGCAGCTGCTGCGCGACAAGGTGCTGCCGGACTTCTCGGCTTTCTGGCCGCACAAGTTCACGAACGTCACCAACGGTGTCACCCCACGCCGGTTCGTCCGCCTGGCCAACCCAGGGCTCTCGGCGCTCATCTCCGAGGCGATCGGCACCGGGTGGGTCACCGACCTGGACCGGCTGGTCGGGCTGGAACCGCTGGCCGACGACCCCGAGTTCCGTGCACGTTTCCGCCAGGTCAAACGCGGCAACAAGATCCGCCTGGCCCGGTTGCTGGCCACCCGCGACGGTATGTCGTTGTCCCCGGACCGTATGTACGACGTCATGGTCAAACGTCTGCACGAGTACAAGCGGCAGATGCTGAACCTCCTGCATATCGTCACCTTGTACAACCAGCTGAACACCGGTGTGATCGCACCTGAGGACGTGACGCCGAGGGTCTTCGTGTTCGGCGCGAAAGCCGCCCCGGGGTACCGGATGGCCAAGCAGGTCATCGGGCTGATCAACGCTGTGGGGCGCGTGGTCAACAACGACCCGGTGGTCTCCGAGGTCCTCACCGTGGCGTTCCCCCCGAACTACAACGTGACCTTGGCCGAGAAGATCATCCCGGCCGCGGACCTTTCCGAGCAGATCTCCTTGGCAGGAAAAGAAGCGTCCGGCACCGGGAACATGAAGTTCGCGCTCAACGGCGCGCTGACCATCGGCACCGACGACGGGGCGAACGTGGAGATCCGGCGCCTGGTCGGCGACGAGAACTTCTTCTTGTTCGGCCTGACCGAACCTGAGGCCGAAGACCTGGTCGCCGCTGGCTACCACCCGTCGGCCTACTACGAGCAGAACGCCGACCTGCGGGCAGCGATCGACCTCATCGCGTCCGGGAAGTTCTCCGGTGGCGAGTCGTCGGTGTTCGAACCGGTCGTGGCGCACCTGCTGCACGAAGACCGGTTCTTGGTGCTGGCCGACTACGCGGCGTACATGGACGCCCAGGCGCGGGTCGAGGAGTCCTACGCCGACCAGGAGGCGTGGTCACGTTCAGCGATCCTCAACGTGGCGCGTTCAGGGTTCTTCTCCTCGGACCGCTCTGTGCGTGAGTACATCAACCGTATCTGGCACACCCTGCCGATCATCGAAGAAGTCTGACAGACCCCAACAGCACCTCTGACCAGGCCACTTCGTTCCCCTGGGACTGGTTGGTATCGTCGTGGCCACCAGGCCCCGACCCCCGGGCCAGTCGGAGGAGCTGTAGTGGCCACCTACAAGAAACGATGCGCCCAGTGCGGGTCGCCTGTCGACGGCGACGCACGTACCTGCCCGTCGTGCGCGACCATGGCGCCTCACGGCTGGGCATGCCCCACGTGCCACCGGGCTGTGGACAAGTCCCAACGGGTGTGCGCAGGGTGCTCGCGACCGTTGTGGGTCCACTGCCCCACGTGCAGCCAGTGGACGTTCGTCCAGGACAAGTGCGAGCACTGCGGCACTGGCATGATGCTGCGCTGCCCCAACAAAGACTGCCAAGAGTTCCAGTTCTTCGAGAACGCTTTCTGCACATCGTGCGGCCAGCAGTTCGACAAGTGATACCGAGCGAGACGAGGACCCATGCAAGCCTTCACCAACAACTTCCACGACAAGTCGGCCGACGCCGGGTTCCAGTTCGTCTTCGACTGCGACTCGTGCCGCGACGGGTACACCAGCTCGTTCATCGCGTCGAAGACCTACAAAAAGGGCCGTCTCATGCGCACGGTGGGCGGGGCCGCCCGGGGCGTGGGCTACATGGCCACCGGGCACGCCGGGCACGCCGGGTACGCCGCCGGGTCGATGATCGACCGGATGGACGACCGCTACCACGGCAAGAGCCCGGAGTGGCGCAAAGAGCACGAGAAGTCTTTCGAACGTGCCCAGAACGAGGCGATGAAGCACTTCCACCGCTGCCCGGGCTGTAACAGCTGGGTGTGCGACCAGTGCCTGAACGAAGACGCAGGGCTGTGCGTCAAGTGCGCGCCCCGCGCCAACGTCATGGTCGCCAAGGAGCACGCCAGCGCCACCGGCCGCAACATCAAAGAGGCTGCCAAAGACGCCCAGGTGTGGCACGGCAGCATCGAGCAGAAGACCACCATGTGCCCCATGTGCGGCAAACCTGCCGGTTCGGGCAACTTCTGCAACAACTGTGGCGGTTCGATGCAGCTCAAGCAGTGCCCGTCGTGCCACGAGCCCCAGTCGCTGGCGGTGAGCTTCTGCAGCAACTGCGGCACGTCTTTGGCCGCCGCCGCGCCGCCTGCACCGCCAGCCCCGGCCGTGTGCGGCGGGTGCGGTGTCCAGAACCCACCTGGTACCCGTTTCTGCGGCCAGTGCGGCACCCCGGCGTGACGTCATGAACCTCCTCGACCGCGAAAAGTCGCTCCTTGCCAACCCGTCGTGGACCCGTGGGCACAGCTGGTGGGTCGTCGGTATCGTCGTGGCCTTCATCCTGCCGCTGCTGGCCCCTGTGGGTTTCGTCTACCCGGCGATGAAGTCGACCCGCAAGATGTGGTGGGTGGTGCTGGCCGTCTTGGGCACGCTCACCGTCAGCTACTACGTGGTGGCCGCCGCCAACGGCCATGCCACCTTGGGCCTTTTCACCCGCATGTACGCCGACGCCGGCGCCTGGATCGTTGGCCCCTACGTGATGTGGGCCATCACCTTGGTGACCGCCATCATCATGCGTCCGATGCTCCTGCGTGAGCTGGCCCGCACCGCCGCCGAGGCATCTGGGCGCCTCACCGCTCCGGCCGTCGGTATCGAGCAGTTCCCCGTCCACGACGCCCCCACCTGGCCAGGAGACCGCCGCTGAGCAGGTCCTCGCCTGTGCGCGGTCACGAGCTGCGGGGCGGGGCGAGGACGGCGAAGGGGTCGGTGACTTCGAGCTCGTGGGCGGTGAAACGGTAGATCGCAGCAGGCCGGCCGCCGCCGCGGCCAGGGCGGACGGTGGCGCCGGTGGGTTCGATCTGGGCGCGGCGCAACAAGATGCGCTGGAGGTTCGTCACGTCGACGTCGTGGCCCAGGGCGGCGCGGTAGATGCGGGCTAGCTCGGACATGGTGAACTGGGGTGGGGCCAGGGCGAAGCCGAGGTTGGTGTAGGTGAGCTTGCGCGACAGGCGCCCCACCGCGGCACGGACGATGAGGCCGTGGTCAAAGGCCATGGGGGGAAGGTCGGTGACGGGGTGCCAGGTGGTGTCGGCGGGCAGGCGGGGGTCGGCGTCGGCGGGCATGAGGCCCAGGTAGCTGGTCGCGACCACCCGGCGACCAGGGACGCGTTCGGGCCGTCCGCGTGAGTCGACCTGCTCGAGGTGGGACAGCTCGCACACGTCGACCTTCTCAGCCAGCTGGCGGCGGATCGAAGCGTTGAGGTGCTCGTCGGGCCCGAGGTCGCCTCCGGGCAGGGCCCACGACCCGGCGGCCGGTTCGAGGGCACGCTGCCACAGCAGGACGTGGACCGCCGGTGCTTCGTCACGGACCTGGAGCACTGCGGCCAGGACTTCGTGCCCGCACTGTGGGACAGGGGTAGACAGAGTTGCGGCCACGGGGTTTACTGTAGTCTCATCGAGGTTATCGACCAAGGATCGAAAACGGTGCGACGCACCGCCTCTCACGGTCGAGAACAGCAACAACAGGACCCGACCACCAGGACGAGCCCACGACTGCGGGCACGGCTCCAGGCAGCAGGAGGTCACAGATGACCACGAGGGACACCGCGCCGACCCTTGGCGTTGCCACGCAACCCACCAGACCTGTGTGGATCCACGAAGACGACCCCGGCCCCGACTGGGCGCCACAGGTCCGTGCGCTGGCTGAGCAACGTGACGCTGTCATCTTGGCCCATAACTACCAGCTCCCTGCTGTCCAGGACGTGGCCGACCACGTGGGTGACTCCCTGGCGCTGTCGCGTCTCGCCGCGACGGTCCCTGCTTCGGAGATCGTGTTCTGCGGGGTCCACTTCATGGCCGAGACCGCCAAGATCCTTGCCCCCGGCAAGCGGGTGCTCATCCCCGACCCTGCTGCGGGCTGCTCCCTGGCCGCCACCATCACCGCCGACCAGCTGCGGGCGTGGAAGGCCGAGCACCCTGGGGCGGTTGTCGTGGCGTACGTGAACACCAGCGCCGAGGTCAAGGCCGAGTCCGACATCTGCTGCACGTCGTCGAACGCTGTAGACGTCGTGGCCTCGCTCGACCCCGACCGTGAGGTGCTGTTCCTGCCCGACCGTCACCTCGGTGCCCACGTGGCCCGGACCACCGGCCGTGACCTGCACCTGTGGGACGGGCAGTGCCATGTCCACGAAGACATCGGCGGGGACGTGCTCGCCGAGGCCATCGCCGACGACCCGTCGGCCGATGTGCTCGTCCACCCTGAGTGCGCCTGCGCCACCTCCGCGCTGGCCATGGCCGCCGACGGCACGATCCCGCCTGAGCGTGTCCGGATCGTGTCCACCGGCGGGATGCTCGACGAGGCCCGCCGCACCCGCACCTCCCGTGTGCTGGTCGCCACCGAGGTCGGGATGCTGCACCAGCTGCGCCGCGCCAACCCTGCGGTGCGCTTCGACCCTGTCGACCCGTGGGCAGTGTGCCCGTACATGAAGATGACCACCCCCACCACGCTCCTGACGGCCCTGCGCGAAGGCCGCGAGGAGGTCCACGTCGACCCGCAGGTCGCCGAGCGCGCCCGCACCGCCGTGGACCGCATGATCGCGCTAGGCCCCACCAGCCCTGGGCCCGGCCCAACACCAACGCTGAGCCCGACCCAAGGAGGTGCACCGTGATCGCCACGACCGCTCCAGCGCCTGTCGTGACCCCCACACGCATGGCCGCGCGCCTGGCCGCACCCCAGCCAGAGTGGACCACCACCTGTGACGTGCTCGTCGTCGGCTCGGGGGTGGCCGGGCTGTCGGTGGTGACCGGGCTCGCCGGGTCGGGCCTGGACGTCGTGCTCGTGACCAAAGGCGTGCTCGACGCCGGGTCGACCCCGTGGGCCCAAGGCGGTGTGGCCCGCGCCGCCCACGCAGACGACGTCGACGCGCACGCGGTCGACACCATGACTGCCGGGGCTGGGTTGTGCGACGGTGCCGCCGTGCGACGCCTGGCTGCCGAAGGCCCGGCCGCTGTGGAAGCGCTCATCGCCCTTGGCGCAGCCTTCGACCGGGGCCCCGACGGTCGGCTGGCCCAGACCCGTGAGGGCGGGCACAGCCGCGCCCGGATCGTCCACGCCGGAGGTGACGCGACCGGCGCCGAGGTCCAGCGCGCCCTGACAGCCATGGCGACCGGCGCCCTGGCCGACGAGCGCACGACCATCGTCGAACACACCTGCCTGCTGGACCTGGAACGTTCCGACGACGGCCAGGTCACCGGCGCGCTCGTCGCCCAGGCCAGCCCACGTCTGGGGCACCGCGGGCGGATCGCCGTGGGCCGGGTCCTGGCCCGCGCGACCGTCCTGGCCACCGGGGGTCTGGGACGGGTGTTCGCCTCCACGACGAACCCCCCAGCGGTCACCGGCGACGGTATGGCCGCGGCGTTGCGGGCCGGTGCGGCGCTGCGCGACGTCGAGTTTGTGCAGTTTCACCCGACGGTTTTCGCCGGGCCGCCGATGGACACCGGCCAAGCCCTGCTCATCTCCGAGGCGGTGCGTGGCGAAGGTGCTATGCTGCGCGACACCTACGGTGACCTGGTCATGGCCGGGGTGCACCCACTGGCCGACCTGGCGCCGCGTGACATCGTCGCCACCCGTATCGCCCAGGTCATGGCCGCCCAGGGAACCGACCACCTGTACCTCGACGCCCGGCACCTGGGCGCGCAGAGGCTCGAACAACGGTTCCCCACCGTCGTGGCCGGGTGCCGCTCGGCAGGCGTCGACCCGGTGACCCAGATGGTGCCCATACGCCCCGCACAGCACTACTCGTGCGGCGGAGTGGCCGCTGACCTGGACGGTCGCACTGGCGTCCGGGGGCTGTCAGCCGTCGGCGAGGTGGCCTGCACAGGCGTCCACGGGGCGAACCGCCTCGCGTCGAACTCCCTGCTCGAAGGACTGGTCGCAGGGTCTGCCGCCGCGCGCACCCTGCGCGACGACCTCCCGCAGCGCACACCTGGCGACGTCGTGGGCGAACCCGCAGGCGTCGACCCGTCCACCCGCGCGACCGTCACGTCCGCCATGCAGCACGACGCAGGCGTCCTGCGGTCCCCGCAGGGCCTGTCCGCCCTGGCCTGCCTCCTCGAGCAGACCGCTCCCACCCGTGGCGGTGCCTCCACGGCCGCCGCCTGGGAAGCCACCAACCTCCACGCTGTGTCGACCGCCCTCGTGGCGGCGGCCTCGGCCCGCACCGAGTCGCGCGGCTCCCACCGTCGCACCGACGTCACCGAACCGTCCGAGGCGTGGGCCGTCCACCTGGACACCACCATCACCCCCGGTCAGACCCCCACCCTGGTGTCACGAATCACACCCGTGTAGCTCATCCACAGGCTTACCCACTGCTGGGGACAACAGCGAGACGGACACACCAGCACAGGCCGCCGCAGACGTCACCAGACCCCACGGTGACATGGGTGTGCACAGGCGCGACAGCACCCCGCTGCACCCGACGAGCCCCTAGCGCCAACGGGTCGTCATGATGAAACCGGTCATCATGAGGACGAAGCCGATGGCGATGTTCCACGGACCGATCCCGGGCACCGGGAAGCCGCCTCGGGGAGCGGGGGCAGCCAGGTAGGTGGCCACGACCCATAGGAGTCCTCCCACCATGAGCGAGACCATGAGAACCTTGTACCACTGAGGACTAGGTGCCTTCGTGCGGGCGGCCGGTGGTGGTGTGTACGCGGGCTTCTTGCGGGGCGGTGTCGACTTGGCCACGCTTGGCTGCTCCTGTCTTCGCTACCAGGTGCCGATCTGGAATGGGGGCACCAATGACTTAGCCTAGTGCCCAGACGACGACGCGAGTCGAAGACACCAGCCCTACAAGAGCAGCATGACGAGACGAACACAAGACGAGCAGCAGGAGGTGAGGACGACGGCCAAGACCACGCCTGGCACCAACGGGCCCGTGACGAGCGGACCTGGGGCACGCACACGTCTGTCGTTCCCCCTGGGTTCTGCGCTTGTGGCGTGCCTGGCAGGGTTGCTGTTCGTCGTCAGCGCCGCCGACGGCCAGGCGGTCCGCCGGCCGCAAGACCTCGTCGACTACACCCGCAGCAAGGCTGACCAGGTCGAGCACAAGGCTGCGCAGGTCGACGCGCTGCGCGCCGAGGTAGACGCCTTGACCAGCGAGGTCACGGACCTGCCCGGGCCGGTGTCTGTGCCGGTGCAGGTCGCGGCAGGGTCGGTCGCAGTGAGCGGGCCTGGGCTCGTGGTGACCCTCGACGACGCCCCTGCGACAGCAGCCCGCGACGGGTTGTCCCCCGACGTGCTCGTCGTGCACCAACAAGACCTCCAGGCCGTCGTCAACGCCCTGTGGGCCGGCGGCGCCGAAGCGATCGCCCTGCAAGACCAGCGGATCGTGTCGACCACCTCGGTGCAGTGCGTGGGCAACGTGCTGCGCCTGGGCGGGCGGGTCTACTCCCCTCCGTACACCGTCGCGGCGATCGGCGACCCCGACGCCCTGCGTGCCGCCCTGGACAGCTCGCCCGCCGTCCGCGCCTACCAGCGTGACGCCACGGAGGTGGGTCTGGGCTGGTCGGTGCGCACCGACGACGACCTGCGCCTGCCGGCCTACTCGGGCGCCACCGGCCTGGTCTACGCCCAGGCGCCTGAGGGCACTGACGTGCTGGCCACCACCGGGAGCAACTCATGACAACCACATGGCCTGCCGTCGTCAACAGCTCCGCCGGGGCCGCACCTGCGACAGCCCCGGCCCGGAGGTCGTCGCACCACACGGCCCGCCACGCGAACCCCTACCGCAGCGCCGACCAGGCGGCCTACGCCACGCTCGGTGTCGTCGGCGAGCTTTTCATCACTGTGGGGGTGGCGCTGCTGGCGTTCTTGGTGTGGCAGCTGTGGTGGACCGACGTGGAGGGCAACAACCGCCAGTCCCACCTCGTCAACGAATTCCAGAAGATCGCCCCGACCCCTCCGCCGAACGTCGCGGTCCCTGGTGAGGGCCCCCCACCGGTGATGGCCGAACCGGGCGAGGCGGCGGTGACGTTCGCGTCTATCGAGATACCGCGGTGGAACGGCGAGCCTGTCCGACCTATCAGCCAGGGCACCGACCGTTCCAAGGTGCTCGACCCGCTGGGTATCGGCCACTACGTCGGCACTGCGATGCCCGGGGACGTGGGCAACTTCGCCATCGCCGGGCACCGCACCACTTTCGGCAAACCGTTCAACCGGATCGAAGAGCTGAAGATCGGCGACGCGCTGGTGGTCCGGACGCCCGATACCTGGTACGTGTACCGCGTCACCTCGTTCGAGATCGTCCGACCGTCCCAGGGCAATGTGGTCGCCCCCGTGCCGGGGGACCCCACAGCGGAGCCGACGCAGCGGCTGATCACCTTGACCACATGCCATCCCAAGTACTCCGCGCAGCAGCGGTATATCGTGCACGGCGAGCTGGACTACTGGGCCCCGACATCCTCGGGCACCCCGCAAGAACTGTTGGACGCGAAAGGATAGGGGCGTGTACGGCTGGATCTGGCGGAACTTGCCCGGCCCTGTGGTGGTGCGGGCCCTGATCGCGCTCGCGCTCGTCGTGGCGCTGGTCGTGGTGTGCTTCTTGTGGGTGTTTCCTGCTGTCTCACCGTTCATGCCGTTCAACGACACGACCGTCGACTGATGGGGCTTGCACCGGTCCTGGTGGTCGACAACTACGACTCGTTCGTCTGGACGATCGTCGGCTACCTGCACCAGCTGGGCGCACGCACGCACGTGGTCCGCAACGACGCGCTCGACGACGTCGACTCCGCTGTGCGCGGCGCCTGCGGGGTGCTGGTCTCCCCCGGGCCTGGGGCCCCCGCCCACGCCGGCGTGTCTACCCAGGTGGTCCGCACGTGCGCAGCGACCGGCACAGCCATGCTCGGGGTGTGCCTGGGCCACCAGGTGCTCGCCGAGGTGTTCGGCGCGACGGTGACGCACGCGCCCGAGCTCATGCACGGCAAGACCAGCCCGGTCACCCACGACCAGACAGGTGTCCTGGCCGGGCTCGCCTCACCGTTCACGGCGACCCGGTACCACTCGCTGGCAGTCGTGCCCGGGTCGGTCCCCGACGACCTGGTCGTCACCGCGTGGACCAACCAGGTCGTCATGGGCCTGGCGCACCGGACCTTGCCGTTGCACGGTGTGCAGTTCCACCCCGAGTCGGTCCTCACCGACGGTGGTCACCGCATCCTGGCGAACTGGCTGGCCCTGTGCGGCGACGACCAGGCCGTCACCCGCGCGGCACGGCTGCGCCCGCTCCTGGCAGCCTGATCACCCGCCGTCAGGTTCTTCCCTGCCCCGGGAGACGTTGACGGACAAGGGGGTGTCCAGAGGTTGCCTGCCTGGGGGGGTCACCGAGACCACCTGGCCGGCCGGGACGGTGTCGTCATACACCGAGCTCTGGTGGACGTTGGTGAAACCAAGGTTCCTGAGCTGGTTCTCGACGGACCCAGGGCTCTTGCCACGCACGTCGTTGGGCACCACCGCATCGGCAAGGTCGCCGCCGTCGCCAGCGATGACGACATTGACGACGCTGCGCTGGGGGACGACCTCTCCGGGCCCCGGCCTGGACGAGATGACCGTTCCGGGGGCCTCAGGCGCGTCCTCGGTGGTGAACGACGGGCTCAGACCGAGGTCGGTCAGCGCTTTGTGGGCCTGCTGCTGGGTCATACCCTCCAGGTTGCTGGGGATCTGGACCTGCCCGTCAGAGATGTACAGGTCGACCTTGCTGCCCTCTTTCACCTTGTCGCCCACCTCTGGGTCGGTCCGTGTGACCTTGTCCTTGCCGATCTGGCCATGGTGCTCGGTGAAGGTGTCCCCGACGCTCAGACCGACTGCTGCGAGCGCAGCGGCAGCCTCCGACGACGACTTGCCTGACACGTCAGGCACTTCGACCCCGTCAACAGGAGACTCTGGGCCTTTGGAGACGTAGTACTTGACCGCAACACCTGTCCTCTGCTGGGAGTCAGGCTTGGGGTCCTGGTCGAAGACCTCGCCTTCGGGGTACTTCTCGTTGAACTCAAGCTCGGGGACCGGGACAAAACCGGCGTGGGTGAGAGCTTCCTCGGCCTCGGCGGCTGTCATGCCGATGACGTTCGGGACCGCCACCTTGTCGCCACCGCCGCCTTGGGAGACGACGAACAGCACGACGACGAGCAGCAGCAGGACACCCACACCGATGGCCACAGGGATCCACCAGCGCCGCTGGTCCTCTTCTTCTTCTTCGGGCGGGGGCTCACCGTACGGCGGTTGGTCCATGATGCCGGTGGACTGCCACGCAGGCGCTGAGCCCACCGACCGCATCGGTTCCATCACGGTGGTCGCGGCCTGCGAGGGGGCCATCGCCGAGGCCCCTGCCACGCCGATCGGCGGAGCCATGATGCGTCCACCGCGGGCCAGGGCCTCCAGGTCTGCGCGGAACTCGCCTGCTGTCTGGTAACGCGTCTCGCGGTCCTTGGCCAGGGCCTTGAAGACGATCCGGTCCATGGAGTCACCCACCGACCGGGCCAGGTCCGGGTTCAACGACGTCGGGCGAGGAGGTTCCTCACGCACGTGCTGGTAGGCCACAGCGACCATGGAGTCAGCCATGAACGGCGGCCGGCCGGTGAGCAGCTCGAACAGCAGGCAGCCGGTGGAGTACAGGTCGGAACGGGCGTCGACCTGCTCGCCGCGGGCCTGCTCAGGCGACAGGTACTGGGCGGTGCCGACAACCGCAGACGCCTGCGTCATCGTCGCCTGCGAGTCGGCCACCGCGCGGGCGATACCAAAGTCCATGACCTTGACCGCACCAGAGGTGGTGAGCATGACGTTCGCCGGTTTGATGTCACGGTGGACGATCCCCGCGCGGTGCGAGTACTCCAGAGCCGACAGCACCCCGCCAACGATCTCGACCGCCTCGTCCGGGGGCAGCGGACGCCCGTCGCGCAGCACGTCACGCACCGTGTGTCCTTCGACGTACTCCATGACGATGTACGGCAGGTGCGCCACACCGCCGGTGGGTTCGAAGACCTGCTCCTCCCCGGTGTCGTAGACCGCGACGATCGCCGGGTGGTTCAAGGCTGCGGCGGCCTGCGCCTCACGGCGGAAGCGGTTGAGGAAGGCTGGGTCCCGTGCAAGGTCAGAACGCAGGACCTTGACGGCGACAGTGCGCCCGAGCCGTCGGTCGTGGCCGATGTGCACCTCGGCCATTCCGCCGCGCCCGATGGTCTCACCGAGCTCGTACCTGCCCGCGAGAATCTTGCGCTCGTCCACTAGAGATGACCTCCACTGTCGTGCGTCGCGGCACAGCCGGACACAGTACCCGGACGCAAGAGTAGCCGCCTCACCGCCTGCGCGACGGGCGTTTTGGCCCAGGCGCGCGGCGCTGCCACCACAAGGGTTGACAGGGCCGACGCCGACGCGGCGGACTGACCGATCCACACCACGATCCACACCACGAGGAACACCAAGCCCAGCACAAGGATCCAGCGCAGCACCAACGGCCAGCTCAGCCACGCATGCATCCACGGTGGGTCGGACGGCGCGGCGGCACGGCGCGTCGGCTCAAGACGAGACACCAGCTCAGGACGAGACACCACCCGCGGGGGCAAAGGCTCCGCAGGCGCCGGACGCGCAGGCGGAGCACCAGCAGGGTGGGCATGGCCGTGGGTCGGCTGAGCAGGACGCTGACCAGAAGCAGGGCGCTGCGGAGCAGGGCCGGGACGCTGAGGTGGGCGCTGGACAGGACGGTGGGGCATCAGAGGCGGGCGCTGGGGCTGCGGACCAGCCGGGCTCTTCGGGGCTGGGCTCTGCTGGACAGCACTGCGCCCCGGGCTGTGGGCTGACCTGGACCCTGGCGGAGGCGCGGGCGGGCCTGGGCGCGACGCCGGACGCTCCGGCGCCGCCCTCGCACGCATACGCCGCGGACCGACAGTCACCGGCGCCGACTCAGGCGCACGGTCCGGTTCGGCCGGCGCGCGGGGGGCGAACGACGGCGGCAGGTCGGCTTCAGGCAGCGGCGGGACCGCCGGGCGCGGGCGCAGGCCCGAACCGCTACGGCTGCGCGACGACGGCACACCTGACGGTGGGGTCGAGGCGATCAGCGTGTCGAACAGCGCCGCCAGCTCGTCACCGGACTGCGGACGCCCACCAGGGTTCTTGTCCAGCAGGCGCATGACCAACGACGCCAGCCGCGGTTCCACGCTCGACGGCAACGGCGGGACCGGGTCGTTGACCTGCGCGATAGCGATATCCACCGGTGAGGCCCCTGTGAACGGCCGGTGCCCCACCAGCGCCTCGTAGGCGATGATGCCCAGGGCGTACAGGTCGGACAACCGTGTGGCCGGTTTGCCCACCGCCTGCTCCGGCGACAGGTACTGGGCGGTACCCATCACCATGCCGGTGGCGGTCATCGGGGTCTGGTTGATGGCCTGAGACACCCCGAAGTCGGTGATACGCACCCGCCCGGACGGCTCCACCAGCAGGTTCCCGGGTTTGACGTCGCGGTGCACCACACCCATCTGGTGCGCGTAGTGCAGGCCCCTGGCCGTCTGGGACAACAGCGGCAGCAGACGCTGGGGGGTCAGGATGCGCTCTTCTTCGAGGATGTCTGACAAAGGCTGGCCTGGTACCAGCTCCATGACCAGGTAAGCGGTCCCGTCGTCCTCGCCGTAGTCGAACAGCGGCGCGATGTTCGGGTGCGACAGCGCCGCAGAGTTACGCGCCTCGACCCGGAACCGGGCCAGCAACGTCGACTCCCCGGCGAACTCTGGACGCAGGGCCTTGACCGCCACAGGACGGCCCAGGGACTCGTCCATGGCCTCCCAGACTTCACCCATCCCGCCCGTGGCTATCGGGCCGACCATCCGGTACCGACGGCCGAGCACCACACCTTGTGTCACTCTCATCGGTTCAGCACCGCCTCGATGACCTGCTTGGCCATAGGTGCGGCGACCTTGCCACCGGTGGCCGCGTCCCCGGAGTCCCCACCGTTCTTGACGAACACCACAACAGCCACCTGCGGGTTGTCCGCCGGGGCAAAGCCGGTGAACCACACGTGCGGGGACCTGTTGGAGTCCTGGGCGGTCCCGGTCTTGGCCGCCACACGCACACCCGGGATCCGCGCAGGTGTGGCGCTGCCCTCGTTGACGACCAGCTCCATCATGGACGTGAGCTGGTGGGCAGTCGACGAGGAGACCGGTGCGCCGATCTCCGTGGGCCGGGTCACCGACAGCACCGACAGGTTCGGAGCCCGCACCGTGTCGATGAGGTACGGCTTCATCATCGTGCCGTTGTTGGCGATAGCCGCCGAGACCATAGCCATCTGCAACGGGGTCGCCTGCACAGAATCCTGGCCGATAGAGGCGTAGGCCAGGTGGGGGGCGTCGAGATCCTCAGGGAACTGGCTCCTGGCCACAGGCATGGGGATACGCACCTCGCCGCGCGCCCCGTCGAACCCGAACGCCTGCGCCTGGCGGCGGATCGCGTCGTCACCCAGGTCGATACCGAGCTGGGCGAACGAGGTGTTGCACGAGACCTTCAACGAGTTGGCCAAGGAGATCTCGTCAGAGTGCGGGTCGCACGCCGACCCGCCGTAGTTCGTCATCGTCCTGTTGGTCTGCGGCAGGTCCAGCACCCGCGGCCCGTACAGCATCGTCTCGGAGCTGTACCGGCCGGACTCCAGGGCCGCCGCCGCCGTGACGAGCTTGAACGTCGACCCTGGGAAGTACCGCTCAGAGATCGCCTTGTTCCGCAAGGGCAAGCCAGCGGCAGGGGCCGTGACAGGCGGGTCGAGGTTCCCGCACCCCGGGACGCTCGGGCCTTCTAGCTCGCAGTACGCCCTCGTGGACGTCGCTGCGCCGTGGCTGGCCACAGGGTTCGGGTCGAACCCTGGTGTGGAGACCAGGGCCAAGATCTTGCCGGTGGACGGTTCGACCGCGACGATCGCACCCTCGAGGTAGGAGTGGCCGTCGGGCGCAGGCAGGCAACGCGCGCTGGCACGCTCACAGCGCAGCGCAGCCATGGCGGCCTCCTGCACCTCAGGCACGATCGTGGTCTCGATCGAGGCGCCCTGTGGCGGCTGTCCTGTCAGCAGGTCCCGGAGGCGGGTGAACACCAGGTGGTTGGACTCCGACGACAGGTACTCGTCGCCGTACTTCTCCAGACCTGCACGTCCAGAGAAGCCGAAGAAACCTGTGATCGACGAGTACAGGACCGCCTGGGCAGTGTCGCTCTCCGTCGAGTACACGGTCTTCCCCGACGAATCCACGGTGGTGTTCGGGGCGTACACCCGCTGGAAGCCGTACGGGTCGTCCACAGCCACCGAGGCGGCCACCGTCGTCCCGGCCACGACGATCGACCCGCGGGCGTCGCCGATCGTCCGGTACATCGTGCGGGTGTTGCGCCCGTCGTTGTTGAGCTCGTCCGCCTTGACGAACTGCACCCAGGTGGACGAGACCATGAGCGCAACACACATCACCATGGCAACCAGAGCCAGCCGGCGCACTGCGGTGTTCACGTGTCCACCCCCCCAGACGCCGCTTGGTCGGGGCCAGCAGGCACGGCTGGAGCAGGCACGGCTGGAGCCGACCCGCCCGAACCGGCGACGACGATCGCCGAATCGGCGCTGGGCCGCGACGAAACCGGAATCCCACCAGCGGGTGTGGCCACCTTCGCCGACGGATCGGGACGGCGCGCGTCGTCAGAGATCCGCAGCAGCAACCCCACGATCAACCAGTTGCCCAGCAGGGACGACCCCCCATAGGCGATGAACGGCGCCGTCAGACCGGTCAACGGGATGATCCTGGTGATCCCGCCGACGACGACGAACATCTGCAACGCGATGAGGAACGACAACCCGCCCGCCAGCAGCTTGCCGAACCCGTCGCGCACGCCCAGCGCCGTGCGCATCCCCCGCTCGACAAGGACCATGAAGAGCACCAAGATCGCCATGAGCCCAGTCAGGCCCAGCTCTTCGCCCAACGACGCGATGACGAAGTCAGACTCGGCGTACGGGACCAGGTCAGGCCGGCCCTGCCCCCACCCGGTGCCCAGCATCCCCCCGCTGCCCATACCGAACAGGCCCCGCACCAGCTGGCCAGAACCCCACGGGTATCCCGGCGAGCCCTTGACAGGTTCGAAAACCTCCTGGTCCATGGCATGCCGCCAGATCGTGAACCGGATACCCACGTGGGAGAACACCCGTGCCGCCACCGTCGCCCCCACAAGCAGCAGGCCCAGGCCCAGCAGCACCCAGCTGATCCGCTCGGTGGCCAGATACAGCACCGCCAGGAACAGCCCGAACATCAACAGCGACGTGCCC
Source organism: Micrococcales bacterium (assembly GCA_009779195.1). Lineage (GTDB taxonomy): Bacteria > Actinomycetota > Actinomycetes > Actinomycetales > Cellulomonadaceae > Cellulomonas. The sequence goes on along the minus strand of WRET01000033.1, from coordinate 3,557 downwards.
AGGTCCTTCTGGGCCACCAGCACCACCATGGTGACCCCCCACACCAGGAGGATCGGCCCCAGGTCCTGGGCCCGGGGCAGCTTCATGCCCAGCAGGCTCCGCCCCGCCAGCGCCAAGGTGTCGCGGTTGGTCACCAGGTACCCGGCGAAGAAGATCGCCAGGGTGATCTTCGCCAGCTCACCAGGCTGGAACGTCGCGACCCGCAGGTCGATCCAGATCCGGGCGCCGTTGACCTGCTTGCCGATCACCGGGAGCATCGGCAGCAGCATCAGCACCACCGACACGATCATCGCCGTGTAGCTGTACCGGCGCAGCGTGCGGTGGTCGCGCAGCACGATGAGCAGCACCAACGCCAGGACCATCGACAGCGCCGACCACAACAGCTGCATCATCGGGTCCCCGTGCGGAATGACCTTCAGCGTCCCGTCGTCCCTGACCGTCGCCCTGGCGAGCAAAGCCAGGTGGATCCGGTAGATCATGGCCAGGCCGATACCGTTGAGCGCGATGACGGTGGGCAAGATCACCGGGTCCGCGTACGGTGCGCGCCACCGCACGACCAGGTGCGCCACCAGCGCCAGCCCAGCCATCCCTGCGCCGTATTTCAGGACGCTGACCGGCCCCTCTACCTTGGCCCCGGCATTGACGAGGGCGTAGCTGGCGACCGCGACAGTGAGCGCGACGACGAGCAGGGCCAGCTCGACCCCGCGGCCAGAACGGACCTGGCTCGGTGCGACAGTCGCCATCAGCCACCGTCCGCAGGGTCCGGGTCGTCAGACCCGTTCTCGCCCGATGGTTCAGGTTCAGGTTCAGGGCTGGTCGTCGGCTCAGGCAGCTCTTGGCGGATCAGCTCGACCTGGAGGCGAGCCCCAGCCAGGTCATCAGCATGGATCGTCGCACCGACCTGCCCACGCACATACGGCGACAGCTCGTCAGCCTGGATACCAGTGCGCTCCACCACGTGCGACAGGCTCAAGGGGCCGAGCGAAGCATCCACCCCCCGGAAGACGACGACCTCGCCGCCGTCCACACCGACGTAGTACTGCGTCTGCGTCAGCCAGTAGCCACCGCCGCCCGCCGCCACGACAACCAGGACCGCGACCGCCGCCACGATCCACACGAACAAACCACCACGACGACGACCCGGACGTTCCTCGTCATCCTCGTCGTCGTCGCTGTCATGCGTACGGCCGCGCGCCGAACGGACCACCGCCACCAGAGCGCTGGCCCGGGCAGCCGGGCCGTCCGTCGCAGCAGTCGGGGCGTTGCGGGACAACGCCGCCGCACCGACGACCTGCGGCTTGCCACCAGGCTGGGTGCCATCAGGCAGGGTGTCCAGGTCCACCACGTCAGAGACGATCACCGTGACGTTGTCAGGCCCCCCCGCGCGCAGCGCCAGCTGCAGCAGACGGTCGGCGCACTCGTCCACATCCGGTGTGCTGCGCAACGTCTCGCTGATCGTGTCCGTCGACACGAACCCTGACAACCCGTCCGAGCACAACAGCCACCGGTCACCAGGGCGGGCCTCACGCATCGACAGGTCAGGGGTCAAAGCCAGGTCAAAATCACCGAGCACCCGCATGACCACCGAACGCTGCGGGTGGTTCGCCGCCTCCTCCGGGGTGATCTTGCCCGAGTCGACCAGGTGCTGGACGAACGTGTGGTCGGTCGTCACCTGCGTCAGCTCGTCGTCGCGCAGCAAGTACCCGCGCGAGTCGCCCAGGTGCACCATCGCCAGCTTGTTACCGGTACGCAAGATCGCGGTGACCGTCGTCCCCATCCCTGCGAGCTCTGGGTCAGCTTTCACCCGCGCCAAGATCTCGGCCTTCGCCGTGACCAACGCCTCAGAAAGCTTGTCCAGCACCTCGTCCGACCCATGGGCCTCGTCATCGAGCGGAGCCATCGTCGCCACAGTGACCGACGAAGCCACGTCGCCACCAGCGTGCCCACCCATCCCGTCAGCAACCATCAACAGGTGCGGACCGGCGTAACCAGAATCCTGGTTGTTCGCCCGGACCAGACCCACGTCCGACCGGGCCGCATAGTGCAACGCGATGTCCACGACGTCACCTACCCAGCTCGATGACGTTCTGGCCGATACGTACAGCAGTCCCCATAGGCACACGCATAGGGGCCTGCACCCGGTATTCGCCCAGGTACGTGCCGTTGGTCGACCCCAAGTCCTCCACGAACCACTCCTCCCCCTGTGGGTACAACCGAGCGTGGCGCGACGACGAGTAGTCGTCGTCGAGCACCAACGTGCATCCCGGTGCCCGCCCCAGCAGCACCGGCGCCGCACCCAACGGGATGATCGTCCCGCGCAACGGGCCCTCGGTGACCACCAACCGGGACGGACCATGCCGTGCCGGTGCTGGAGCGCCCCCCGGGCCCTGGGACGCCCGGCGCCTCCGCGCCACGATCCGGGTCCCGTACAGGTCCCTGCGCAGCACCGCCACCGCCACAAGCACCAGCATCCAGAGCAGGGCAAGATAGCCCAGCCGCAGCAGACCGACTGTGAGCTCGCTCATCCGTCCTGATCAGACTCTCCCCCGGTCCAGAAAAGGATCCTGGTCCGGCCGATGGTAATGGTGTTCCCGTCCAGCAACGTCGCAGCCGGGACCTTGTTGCCCTCAACGTACATGCCGTTGGTGGAGCCCATGTCCGATGCGACCACCCCATTAGGGGTGACTTTGATCTCCAGGTGCCGACGGGAGACACCCGGGTCGTCAACGATGATGTCCGACTCCGACCCACGCCCGATCACCGTCACCGGACCGGTCAGCAAGTACCGCTGCCCGTCGATGTCGATGAGCGGGTGCTTCGCAGACGGAGCAGCCGACGTGGCCGGAGCCACCGCCCCCCGCACCGACGCGCTGGTCACGCTAAAACTTCCAGTCTCCATCTTGGGATCCTCGCTGAAGCGGACCGTGACCGGTCCGACGAACGCGTACCGCTGGCTCGCCGCGTGCTCGGTGACGTTCGTGGCGAACTCGTCGGCCAGGGTCTCGGCCCCCCACTGCTCCAGCCGGTCGAAGTCCGCCGTCGACAGCTCGATGGTGAACTCGTTCGGCGCCACCGTCCGGTCCCGGTCCAGCGGCTCCGCCTGGTTGTCCATCTCACGGCGCAGAGCACTGACCAGCTGCACAGGCTTGAGCTCAGAAGGGAACACCTTCGAGAAGGCCGTGTTCACGGCGCGGTCGACCGCGTTCTCGAAAGACTCGAGCAGGCCCACCGCACTCTCCGCTCTATCGTCGCAGGTCCACCTCTGCGGACCCGGCTCCAGTACACCGTCCAGACCTACCGTAGCTGTCGGCCGCACCTGATCGTATCCGCGTCCGGGCCCCAATGGGACCACTCACACCAACACAGCGTCATCACAACCCAAAACCTCCACGACGCTCCACCACCCCCCCGCACCACCGACGCGTCATTGCCGTGGACGTGAGCGGCCCCCAGACCGGGCGAGACGTCCCTCATGTTCTGCCTGCTGGGCCGGGTCCGGGCGAGACGGTGGGGACGGTTCCTCAGTCTTGAGTGGCCCCCAGACCGGGCGAGACGTC
>WRET01000032.1 GCA_009779195.1 Micrococcales bacterium | reverse complement strand
GGTCCGAGTCGACCAGGCGGTAGTATTTCGCGTTGTCGATCCCGCGGAAGCTCAGGGTCGGGCCTTGGTGGTTGCCCTCGGCGGTGTGGTTGTACACCACGTCCAAGATGACTTCGATATCGGCGGCGTGCAAGGCTTTGACCATCGCCTTGAACTCTTGTACCTGCTGGCCGGAGGAGGCGAACGCCGAGTAGCCGTTGTGCGGTGCGAAGAAACCGATGGTGTTGTAGCCCCAGTAGTTCGACAGGCCCTGGGAGACCAAGGACGAATCCTGGACGAACTGGTGCACCGGCATGAGCTCGACCGCGGTGATCCCCAACGACGTCAGGTGCGCGATGACTGCTGGGTGGGCCATCCCCAGGTAGGTCCCACGCTGGAAAGGTGGGATGTTTGGGTGCTGGGCGGTCAGGCCCTTGACATGAGTCTCATAAATCACCGAGTCGTGATACTCGTGCTTCGGCGGACGGTCATGGCCCCAGTCAAAGTACGGGCTCACGACCAGCGACGTCATCGTGTGCGGCGCCGAGTCCAGCGCGTTGCGCTGCTCTGGGTCGGAGAACCGGTACGAGTACAGCGACTCGTGCCCGTCGACCTGCCCGGCGATTGCCTTGGCGTACGGGTCGAGCAGCAGCTTCGACGGGTCGCAACGGCGCCCAGCGGCAGGGTCGTACGGGCCGTGCACCCGGAACCCGTAGTGCTGGCCGGGCGCCACAGCCGGCAGGTATCCGTGCCAGACGAACCCGTCTACCTCGGGCAGGTCGACGCGGGCCTCCGTGCCGTCCGAGTCGATGAGGCACAGCTCGACCCGCGTGGCGACCTCGGAGAACAGCGCGAAGTTGGTCCCCGAACCGTCGTACGTGGCGCCGAGGGGGTAGGCGTGGCCCGGCCATATATGCATGGCTCCACCTAACCAGGCTTCGCGTGTCTCGCCTAGTCAGCCAACACTGTCTACGCGTGGACGACAGACCCCTGGGACGTGATCGTGTCGGCGGAGTGGTCGTCGAACCAGCGGCCCCCGTCGGCCAGGTAGCGGAACGTCACATCAGTCCCCGCCGGGACCTTCACCTGGACGCTGGCCGTGCCGTTCGAGCGTTTGCGCAGCGTGTGCGCCCCTGGGGTCCAGTCGTTGAAGGTCCCCACGACGCTGACAGTTCCCTTCAGCTGGTCTTGGGGCAAAGTGAAGGTCAGCGACCGGGTACCAGAACGGGTCGGCTTGGACAGCTTGAGCACAGCGACGTTCCTCTCGTATGACTCGTGTCTCAGATGGCAGGACTCACATGAACCACCTTATGACAAGTCTGCCCGCGTCTGTGACACCAGCGAAGCCGCCGCGCCGAACACCCTCTACTTCTCTGCGACGATCTCCACCCACGTTGAATCATCGGACGATTCGCTGACGAACTGTGTCCCGTCCTCGGTCGTGATGACCGTCGACCCGTCGACCTCCTCGACCGACACGACCACCAGCACAGTCCCGTCCTCGAGCGTCAACGTCATGGCATCAGGGTCGAACACACCGTCGAACGCGTCCTTGGTGGTCCTGCCCGGCAGGCGCGGTTGCACCGTCTCCGGAAGGTCGTCGTCGGCTTCTGGCACCCCTTCCTCAGCCTGCTCCGCGTCCTCGCCAGTCTCAAGGCCGGACAGCGCGGGGGTAGGCGTCTGCTGCGGCGGCAGGTCGGAGTCTGCGAGCGTAAGCGGCGCCATGGCGGGGGCTGTTGAACCAGGCTTCGGGCCACCTTCCTGGTCGTCACCGTAACCGATCGACGTCAGGATCGGGTCGTTGGGGTTGAATGCCCAGACGTAGGTGCAATCGGTGGCGGGTGGTTGTCCGAACGCTGGCTGCGGTGTCGCGCCAGAGTAGTGGTAGTAGTCGCCGGCGTTCTCGTACTCGAACGCCAGTGCCAGGTACGAGTAGTACAGACCGACGTTCGGGAAGTTGCCGCCGCCGGTGCCGTTGACAGTCACAGAGAACTGGATGTCGAACTTGAAATACCCGTTGACGATCTCGGACGGTGCTGCCTGAGGGGTGAACGTCATCGTCCACACTGGCCCCATGTTGGTCGCAGTGATGACCTTCCCGGATGCGGTGACGGTACCGGTCGTCGATACCGTCCACGTCTTGCCAGGCCCGACAGCGATCTTCAGCGTGGTGCCGTCGGTCCAGGGAGCCGTGGACGAGATGCGGTCTGTCCACGCCTGCGGTACAGCAATGCTGATCGTCACCGGCTGTCCGATGGCCGACTCGGGAAGCCACGGGCTGTACGAGACATTGGACGTAGCACCCTTGTTGACGGTGACCGCCGCCGGCTTCGGGCTGTCGGTTGAGCAAGTGTCGCGCGTCGGGTCGGCCAGTTGAACAGCACCGCCGCCATCCCCGCCGCCTTCCAGGACGCAGCCGAGGAAGATGCCTCCCCAGACGTACCCAGGGTCGCACCGCGAGATCTCTTCATTGCCGGAGCCTTCGGTGATGACCGTCGTAGCGGTCCAGGTGTTGTTCGCCAGTGACGGGTCGGGGTCTGTGCTGGAGACTGTGGCGGTGTTGGTGATGGTGGTGCCGGCCAAAGACTCGTCGAACTGGACGGAGAGCTCGATGGTGGAATCTGCCCCCGAGGCGATAGTTCCTGGTGCGCCAGGCGCAGCAAAATTGCAGGTCACCTCTTGGCCGTCAGAAGGATCGCCAACGACGGTGCACCATGATGGTGACTTCGATACCAAGAACGTCACGCCGGGAGGCAGCGAGTCGACCACGACCGGGGCGGCCGCGACAGAGGTCTCGCTCCCGACAGTCTCGTTCTTGACGGTGAGGGTGTAGGCACCGATCTTGCCGGCCTCGATCGATGCCGGACCAGTTTTGAGCAGCGACAGGTCGATGAGCTGGTGCGGTGTGGACATCGTCCACGAAGCGGTGTTGTTGGCGAGCCGGCTAGGGTCCTCCTGGGGTGCGGAGACAGTCGCGGTGGCGGTGACGGTCGTGACGGGCAAAGCCTGTTGGGTGTCCATGACGAAGGCGATCTGGTAGGCGCCGTTGACGGCCACAGGCCCGTCGATCGTGCAGACAACCAGTCCATGGTCGGGCGTGCCGGGCTGCGGTGTCCCTGCCTGATCGGTGTCACATCTGTCGTTCGCGTCCTCCGGCGTGGCCGAACCCAGCTCCAGGAGACCGCCAACCAGAGGCACCTGGAACTCGACCGTGATGTTCTCGGCCGGGTCCGGCCCGTGGTTGAACACGCTCACCGTGTAGTCGACAGACGTGGCTGAGGTCGGCACGACCGTGTGGCTGCCGTGCATCGTCACTGCTAGGTCGAACGTGCTCTGGTCAGCAGGGGAGCCGAGCAGGAGCGTGGCGTCGCCCAGGGGGTGGGTGAGGTCTTGGGTCCACAGGGCCATGGTGGTGCCGGTGCGGACTGACGCGGTGAGAAGCAGGGCCAAGACAGCCGACACGGCGACGAGGGGCGTCGCTTTGTTCGCTGTGCGGACGAGCCGGCTGAGTCTCATGATGTTTCTCCGCGCTGGCCTATATCACGTAGTCGGGGTTTGGGGGCTTCTTCGGCTGGCGCGGGACGAGCAGGGCGGCGCCGATGAGAAAGCACAGGCCTGCGCCGATGACCATCACCCGGGCGCCTTGGTGCTGCGTCCAGTTCAAGACGTGGCCGACCTTCGGGACGGAGTACATGACCACGCCTTTGACCGCGCGGGCCGGGACAGGTTGGTCCTCGGTGTTGTTCGCGTCACCCTTGGTCACTACTGTGCAGTCTTCGTAGCCGTCGTAGTCGTACACGCGCACGACGCGGTGGGTGACCATCATCGGGTCGTCGGTGTTCGGCATGAACGCCACAACGTCACCAGTCTTGACGGTCTCGCACACCTCATGAGCTTTCACCCCGCGCAGGGCGACCACATCACCAGGGTCCAGGGCCGGGCGCATCGACCCAGTCAGGACGGTGAGCCCAGACCCGGCCTGTGACTGCGGGACGATGAACACTGCCATGGTGAGTCCGGTGACCACCGCCAGGACGACCCAGAAGAGGGCCCAGCCGGCGGTCTTGGCGACCCGGGTCGACATGCGCGTGGTGCGCTGGTGCACCTTCGGCAGCTCAACCTCGTTGGTGGTCGTGGCAGACATGGCTGGGTCCTCTTCTCGCAGGTTTTCGGTACCGTGTCAGGATTGCGTGCGCACCTGGGTAACGGTGACTTTGACGCTGCCGAGGTCCACCTTCGAACTTGCTTCCGCCTGGGTACCATAGTCCTCTTCATCCAGGGGGAATGTGAACCGGATCGCGATGATGTTTTTGTCGGGGTCGACGGGGTCGATGTAGATGTCGGCACTTGCTTCGATGAAGTCCGACAGGTCTCCCGCGCTCGGCGGGAAAGCGTCGTCGGCGCCGATGCTGGTGATCTCTGCGATGAGTTCGTCACCGTCGAACTTAGTAGGGTCCAGGTCGATGGTCACCTCGACGCGAGCCTCGATGATCGAGCCGGGGACGACGCGGAACGTGCTGATATCGATCAGCTCTTCCTCATCGTTGCCACCGACGGTGTCGACCTCGACGTTGTACCAGTCGGCTTCGGCAGTGTCGATCTCTATCTCCCACGAACCGGCGGTGATGATTGTCTGATCATCGAGCGGAGTCGATGTGTTGTCGGTCCACAGGGCGTACGTCGCGCCAGTGATCAGGAGGAAGGCTATGCCCAGGGCGAAGGCGCCGAATGCGCCGAGCTTGTGTGTGCGGTACTTGGTGGTCACGATGATTCCTCTTGGTCGTGGTCCCGTCCTGGCGCGGGTGCCGAGGTGCTCCTTGTCCCGCAGGTGCTGGGCTGCGGTCGATCCGTCTCCTGTCTTGACGACGGGTCGAGACCTTGTGGGGGCCGACGCACGAGCCCATCGGGCCAGGTGGGTGCGGTCGTAGGCTGTTCACCTGCCTGGCTCAACGAGAATGTCGTTCTCGTCCCGGTTGGCTCAGGGGAATCACTCGTGCGGCACCCTCGTCTCTGCTGGTGCTGCGTTGCGACGTCCTGGCGTCCCTGGGTGTTACCCGAGGCCAGCGCGCCGGTGCTGTGGTGGGCACCGGCGCGGGCCTGCTAGCACTGCCCGGTCGGCTGCGCGAGTCGGGTCACGCCACGTCGCACACCACGATGGTGGTGCGGAACCACAGGTGTTCGTCGTCGGCCGTCTGCGCGAACTCGGTCGCGTCTTCGGCCAGGAGGACGAACAGCCCGTTGTCGGTCTCGTCGACGCGCAGGATCGTCAGCACAGTCCCGTCGGCGAGAGTAAGGGTCATGGCGTCGCGGTCGAACACAGCCTCGACGAGGTTGGTGGGCTCGTCGGTGCCGCCGTCGCCGGAACCCTCCAACGACAGTGGCGCCTTCGCTGGGCCCATCTGCTGCGGCTCAGGCTCGGGCTCGGCCTCGGGGTCGGGGATGACGGGGTACCCGTCGGTCGACCACCAGTCGGTCGGCTCGGTCGGGACGTACGTCAGCGCCTTGGTGTACCCAGGAACCCTCGTCCCACCCTGTGCGAACCACGTCTCGTTGTCTTCGGAGTCGAACACGTGCAGGTCGGCCATCATCCATGTCGGCAAGATGACGGTGGTGTCGTTACCAGCACCGGTCATCCGGGTGACGACGACGGTGATCGGGAACGACATGGTCCCGTTCAGGTTCGGGACGACCACCTGCCCGACACCAGAGGCGTCCATGGGGATGAGCGACCCGTTGCACGTGAATGTCGAACCACCGCCCATGGTCACAGTGCCGAAGCACAGCGCGGCGTCCCACATCTTGGCTCCGCTGTTCTTGTCCACGGCGTTGGTGTGCCCGAGAGCGTTCGGTGCTGCCGCGTCCACGAACTGCTTCCACGCCTCGCCCATGTAGATGGTCAGGATGGCATGGTCGTCGGAAGGCTGGAAAGGAGCGGTGATCGTCATGGTGGTCGGAGAAGGAGTTCCTGGTGTCACGACCACGAACGGGTTCCACGGCGGAGGCTGGGTGGGGTCAAAGATACTGCCACCAGGTGTGCCTTCTTCGCCCGGGGTGGGTGTGATGCAACCGCCGGCGAACATGTCGTAGACCTCGCCCTCGGGGCAGTAGACGACTTTCTCGTTCCCGGAGCCTGAGGTGACCACGGTCGTCGCGGTCCAGGTGTTGTTGGCCTCTGACGGGTCAGGGTCGACGTTTGTCGCAGCGTTGTGGACGGTCGCGGTGTTCACCACGGTCGTCCCTGCCAGAGACTCGTCGAACTGGACGCTCAGGGGGATCGACACAGACTTTCCTGTGGCGATCGTGCGTGGTGCGCCAGGGGCCGCGAAATCACATGTCACGGTCTGGCCCTCAGCGGTGCACCACGACGGAGAGTACGAGCCGACAACCACGTTCGACAAGAATGTCACACCGTCAGGAAGGACATCGACGACGGTGGGCGGATCTGCGACCGAATACTCTGATCCGATCGGTTCGTTGGTGACGGTGAGCGTGTACAGACCCATCTTTCCTGCTTCGATGGTCGCAGGGCCAGCCTTGTGCAAAGAAAGGTCGATGAGAACGTTCGGGCTCGACAGCAACCATGAGGCGGTGTTGTTGTCGGTCGGCCCGGTCTCACCCGGTGACGAGACAGTGGCTGTGGCCATGATCTGCGGCGGTGACACGGGGGCGGCGGCGGTCATCGTCACGACGACGTCGTAGGAGGCGTCCGGGGCCAGGGGACCGTCAGCGGTGCACACCAGCAGACCGTGGTTGGGGTCGCCGACCTGCGGTGACGACATCTGGGACGTGTCGCACACCAATGCGGGGTCAGGTTTGACCCCGGTGACGTCGAGGCCCGCCACGATCGGCACGTCCATGGCCACGGTGACGTTGGTCGCGTCGTCGGGGCCGAGGTTGGTGGCACTGGCGGCGTATTCCACGGAGACCGGGAAAACGTCCGGGACGGTGCCCAGCCCGGGCACGACCGTGCGGTTCGCGGACAGTGCCGCGCGCAGGTCGAACGATGCCGGGTCCTCGGGGATCATCACCGTCACGTCGATGATTCCCATGTCCAGCGGCGCCGCTTCGGACCATTTGGCCCCCACGGTGCCGGTGAACAGGGCGGCACCGACCACAAGAACGCCTGCCGTCGCTGAGGCCGCGGGGGCCACGAGCTTGTTCATCAGATGTTCCACTCCGGCTCACGAGCCTTCCTCTTGTACGGCGAGATGAACCACAGCGCTGCCGCGCCGAACATCGCCGCACCACCGACCGCCACGTTGCGCTCGTCGGCGTTCTGGTGCATCTTGTTGATCACTTTGCCCACGAAGGGCACCCGGTACATGACAACCCCTTTGACGGCCTTGGCCGGGACCGGTTCGTCATCGACGTTGTTCGCGTCGCCGCGGGTGGTGACCGTGCACTCTTCGTAGTCGGTCCGTGCGGACACGGCCACGACACGGTGCGTGATCAGGGTCTGGTCGTCGGCGTTCGGCATGAACGTGACAACCTGCCCAGGTTTCACAGAGTCGCAAACCTCGTGGGCCTTGATCCCTTTGACGGCTACCACGTCGCCCGGGTCGTATGTCGGTCTCATCGAACCGGTCAGGACTGTGAGCCCTGACCCGGCTTTCGCCTGGGGGATGATGTAGACGAGGATCGCGATAGCGACGATGGTGGCGGTGAAGGCCCAGAAGAGGACCTGCCCGACGCCCCTCAGCCCGCGTGAGGCGAGCGGAGAGGTTTTCACCGGCGTGTGTACCGGTGGAGGTTGTGGAATCATCGGACAGGTCCTCTCTTGGGCAAGGCGTGCAAGTGTGCGAAGCCGACGCGCTTAGTCGAGCGCGGGGCGGACCTGGGTCACGGTTACGGTCAGTTTGCCGAGGTTGACAGCGACGGGGTGGCCGCTCTCGGTCGCGTAGTTGTTGTCCTTGTCGTAGGGGAACTCGATGGTCACGACGACTTCCCCGTCGACCACGTCGGCGTCTGCCCTCAGCCACTCCACCGCCGTCGAGGCGTTGCTCTTCACCGACAGCTCTGAGACCTCGGCCTTGAGGTGGGTGCCCTTGGCGTCCAGCGTCAGGTTCACCGCGTCGACCGTGGTGACGCCTTGGATCTTGTCACCAGGCACGAGGGGGAAGTCCGCCAGCGTGATCGCCACCGGAGTGCTGCCCGTCTCGGGAGAGACGTCGTACCAGTCGGTGGTCGCATCGAGGTCGAAGCTCCACTCACCGGTGCTGATATCGGCCGGGTCGAGCCCGAGGTCCCCGTTCTGGCTCCATGCGGCGTAGGTGGAACCGCCACCCAGGAGCAGCGCGAACGCTGCTCCGGCGCACAGGGCTGCCTTGGTCTTCCTGCTGGTCGTGATGGTCGTCGTCGTCGTCATGGTCACTTCTCTCTACTGGTCACTGCTGGTGTCTTATTGGTCACTGCTGATGTCGTTGTGGCGGACAAGTCCGGAGTCCGCCCGTTCCTTTGCTATTGCCCCGCTCTCTTTTCGTCGCGCAGGCGCGCTTCACCTGCCGGCAGTGTCTGCGGGATCTGCCGACGGTGGGTTGAGTGTCAGGGAACTGTGCTAGATGGCGCCGCCGTCGTGAGGCACGTGTGTGCCGACGGCTTCAGAGGCGGGGGTGCCGCGCGCTATCTTCGCTCACGGTCACTGAGAGTCGAACGGTTCCATGCTCGTGGCTCCTGCGGAAGGTCTGAGGCCTATCCCTGGCCGATGACGAGCTGTCCGTGCTCAACCCCGTCATCGGAATCCCTGCGGCTAGCCGTAGCCCATTCACCCTTCTAGCCGAACATGAATGCCGATCTTGTCCGGATTGCCCTGGTACGCTGACCCGTCCGACCGTCCACGGCCCTGGGTTTTTGCTGTCGCTGAGGGGCTCGCTCGGGCCTTGCGGTCGCCGGTCTCAACGGCACCGTTGCCCGAGGTAGCGACGCGTTTTTTCGATTCACTAACCGCGCCATGAGCTGTTCGTTACCGTGTCTTCGACGAACAAGTAGCACATGGCAGGGTAGCCCGCAAAAGCACCCCAGCCGCACCGCAAAGCGTACATAGACCATTCAACGGACAAAATGACATGCTGCTCCGCGTGCCACCTGTGAATGCCACGGGTAATCTCAGCCTGTTACAGCCGAGCCGCGGATTGCGAACAGGTCAGCGCCGCGCCGGTGGACCTGACGAGAGCGAGATCGACGATGGAGCGAAGGACGCGCCGCCGTATTGTCACCGTCGCCCTGGCGGGCGCCGCAGCGTTCGCCCTGAGCAGCTGCATGAAGATGGAGGTCGATATCGACATCAAGTCCGAAGAAGACATCCGGACCTTGATGGTGTTCGGCATGGAACGCACCGCCGCCGAGCAGATGTCTGACTCAGGCCAGGAGATGACGCCCGAGAGCCTGTGTGCCCAGACAGACACACAAGTCCCGCTGGGGAGCGGGGACGCCGATGTGATCGACGTCTCGGACGACACGTACATCGCCTGCAGGGTGAGCGGCACCGCCACCTTGGCAGATATGAGCGACCGGCTGACCCACGCAGACGACAAGTACACCTTCGTGTGGATCTCCGACAACCCTGACGACGACTCCGGGACCATGGCGGCGACCAGCAGCATGTTCGACTCTTTCAGGGTCTCGGTCACCTTCCCCGGCAAGGTCTTGGAACACAACGGGTCGTCGACCGTCAAAGGCACGACGGTGACCTGGACCGACCCGGCCGACATGTACGGGGCCGAAGGGCTTCGGGCGGTGGGGCGGGACACCTCGTCGTCGTCGGGCGTGCCGTGGCTCGTCTTCGCCGGTATCGGCGCGCTCGCGCTGGTTGTCTTGGCGGTCGTGCTGGCGCTCGTGCTGCGTGGCAAGGGCAAGAAGAACCCGGCCGCTGTGCAGCCGTACCCCCAGGCTCCGCCGCAAGGCCCGTACCCACCCCAGCCCCAGTACCCGCAACAGCCCCAGCACCCTCAGGCATTTACTCCTGCGCAAGGTCCGCCGGAGCAGTACCAGGCTCCGCCGCCCGCACAGGGCCCGGAAGCTCCGCAGCCCCCTCAGGTTCCAGCGCCTCCGGAGGGTCCGGAAGTTCCGCAGCCGCCTAGCGCCTGACCGGGCAGCACCGGTTCTCCAGACAGTGGGGACGGTTCCTGTGTCTTGCGGCGCCCGCCGTCCCGGCAGGCGCCGCAAGACACAGGAACCGTCCCCACCGTCTGCGCCCCCATGGCAGGCTTGGGCTGTGCGTCTGTTCCTCGCTGTTGTCCCGCCCGCGCAGGTGCTCGACCACCTCGACCTCGCCTTGGCTGCGACGCGGCACGGGCCAGCGGGAACCCACCAGGCCGTGCGCTGGTCCGCCCGCGAGACCTGGCACCTGACAGCGGCCTTCTACGGCGAGGTGCCCGACGGTGCCGCCGGTTCGTTGACGGCCGGCCTGGAAGGGGCGTTGGCCGAGCTGTCCCCGTACTCCTTGGCGCTGCGCGGGGCAGGGGTGTTCGCGCACCGCACCTTGTGGGTCGGGGTGGGTGGTGACACTGACGCACAAAGACGTCTCAGCGAGCTCGGCCAGGGGGTCGGCGACGAGCTGGGCCTGCACCACGACGAGCGCGAACGTAACCGGGCCCACCTGACCATCGGCCGTGCCCGGGCCGGCACCCGTCCGGCGGGCCGTCGGCGTTCCCGCAGCTCGGGGCCCGCCGAGCTCAGTGGTGTCGACCAGATCGTCCGCGCCCTGGCCGTGTACGACGGCCCGTCGTGGACCGTCTCGTCGGTGTCGCTCATGCGGTCCGAACCCGGTGCCGGGCGCTCCGGCGGACCGAGGTACACCACAGTTACCCAGTGGGACCTGGAGCCAGGGACCGGCGAGCCATAAGGCTCGTGCACAGGGCAGCGCCGGATCTGTGGCAGCATGGGGCCATGACCTCGCACCGGCGCTCTGATCGCCGATTTGCGTGGCCCGCCGGGCCGCAGCGCTGACCACTCGGTCGCCATCGCCGCGGCGGCGGGCGTCACCAGGCTCCCCACCCGGTCGGGCGCATGCGTGCCCGCAGCTCGGAAGGTCCCACATGTCCACCCCCTCACCGCTGGATGCCGACGCGGTCGCAGCCGTTGTCGACGACGCCCTGGCTGCGTTCGCCGCCGCTGCAGATCTGGCCGCGCTCAAACAGGCGCGCACCGCGCACCTGGGCGACAAGAGCCCGTTGTCGCTGGCCAACCGTGCGATCGGCGCCTTGGACCCGTCGGACAAGGCCGCCGCGGGCAAGAACGTCGGCCAGGCCCGCCAGGCGCTCAGCAGCGCGTTCGCCGAGCGCTCCGAGGTGCTGACGGCCCAACGTGACGCCCAGGTGCTCGTCGAGGAGAGCACCGACGTCACTTTGCCCGCCCAACGCCGTCCGGTCGGTGCGCGTCACCCCCTGGAGACGTTGTCCCAGCGGATCGCTGACGTGTTCGTCGCCATGGGCTGGGAGATCGCCGAAGGCCCCGAGCTGGAGGCCGAGTGGTTCAACTTCGACGCGCTGAACTTCGGGCGCGACCACCCGGCCCGGGGGATGCAAGACACGTTCTTCGTCGACAGCGGCCAGCCGGGCACCGGTTCGGGTCTGGTGCTGCGCACCCACACGTCCCCGGTGCAGGCCCGCACCCTGCTGGACCGTCCGCTGCCGGTGTATATCGCCTGCCCGGGCAAGGTGTTCCGCACCGACGCCCTGGACGCCACGCACACCCCGGTGTTCCACCAGGTGGAGGGCTTGGCGGTGGACCGTGGCCTGACCATGGCGCACCTGCGTGGCACCCTTGACCACTTCGCCCGCGCCATGTTTGGGCCGGAGGCGCGCACCCGGTTGCGCCCGTCGTTCTTCCCGTTCACCGAGCCCAGCGCGGAGATGGACCTGTGGTTCCCGCAGAAGAAAGGCGGTCCGGGCTGGATCGAGTGGGGTGGGTGCGGGATGGTCAACCCGAACGTCCTGCGGTCAGTGGGGGTAGACCCGCAGGTCTACTCCGGGTTCGCTTTCGGCATGGGTATCGAAAGGACGTTGATGCTACGGCATGGTATTGCCGACATGCGCGACATCGTCGAAGGTGACGTCCGTTTCTCTACGCAGTTCCAGGCGGTGGTCTGACATGGTGCTCGTGCCCGTGAAGTGGCTCGGCGACCACGTCGAGATCCCCGAAGACCTGACAGCCGAACAGCTCGCCGCCGACCTGGTGCGCGTCGGGCTGGAAGAAGAAGCCATCCACACCGGTGACATCACCGGGCCGGTCGTCGTCGGCCGGGTGCTCGATGTCACTGGCGAACCACAGAAGAACGGCAAGACCATCAACTGGTGCCACGTCGACGTCGGCGAGGGCACACCACGTGGCGTCATCTGCGGGGCGCACAACTTCGCCGCCGGTGACCTGGTGGTCGTCGCACTACCGGGCGCGGTGTTGCCCGGCGGGTTCGAGATCACCGCCCGCAAGACCTACGGGCATATCTCCGACGGCATGATCTGCTCGGTGCGCGAGCTGGGCACCGGCGACGACCACTCCGGCATCCTCGTGCTCACCGACGCTGGTTTCGACGCGGCTGACCTGGTCGTGGGCGCTGACGCCCTGGCGCTGCTCGGCTTGGACGAGCAGGTGCTGGAGATCAACGTCACCCCTGACCGTGGCTACTGCTTCTCTATCCGCGGCGTGGCCCGCGAGTACTCGCACGCTACTGGTGCGGTGTTCACCGACCGTGGTCTGCCCGGCCCGGCCGAACAGGTGCCTGTCACTGGCGGGTTCGGTGTCGAGCTTGCCGACGACGCTCCGATCGACGGCCGCGATGGCTGCGATCGGTTCGTCGCGCAGGTCGTGCGCGGGGTGGACGCCTCGGCCCAGTCCCCGGCGTGGCTGCGCCGACGCCTGGAACAGGCAGGGATGCGTTCGCTGGGCCTGGCCGTGGACGTGACGAACTTCGTCATGCTCGACCTGGGCCAGCCCATCCACGCCTACGACCTGGCCTCGTTGGCCGAACCGATCGTCGTGCGGCGGGCCCGTCCCGGCGAGCACCTGGTGACCCTCGACGGCCAAGACCGTGCCCTGCACCCCGAAGACCTGCTCATCACCGACTCACCCGACGGCCAGCGCGGAGCGCGCGGTATCGGTATCGCCGGCGTCATGGGTGGTCTGGAGTCGGAGACCGCCGAAGCCACCGCTGACCTGCTCGTCGAGGCTGCGCACTTCGACCCGGTGAGCGTGGCGCGCACCGCCCGGCGGCACAAGCTGTCGTCGGAGGCCGCCAAACGCTTCGAACGTGGTGTAGACACCGCGTTGCAGCGGGTGGCTGTGGCACGCGTCGTCGAGCTGCTCGCGCGCTATGGCGGGGGAGTGGCCGACAAGACCGGCACCGATATCGGCACGCCGGACCTGCCAGCGACGATCGCCTTCGACCCCCAGGCCGCCACCCGCCTCATCGGCGTGCCCTACCCCGACGACCTGGTGCGCACAACCTTGACTGCCATCGGCTGCGAGGTCAGCGACCCGGGTGCCCACGGACGGGTCGAGGTGACTGCTCCGACGTGGCGGCCGGACCTGGTCTGCCCCGAAGACCTCATCGAAGAGGTGGCCAGGGTCTGCGGCTACGACGAGATCCCCTCCGTCGTGCCCTCGGCTCTCCCCGGCACGGGTCTGACCCGTTCGCAGCGGGTGCGCCGTGCCGTGGCCGACGCGCTAGCCGCCGACGGTCTCGTGGAGGTGCTCACCTACCCCTTCGTCGGCGCCGACGCGTTCGACGCCATGGGCCTAGAACCAGGCGACGGCCGCCGTCGTGCGGTGCGCCTGGCCAACCCGCTCGTCGACTCCCAACCCTTCATGCGCACGAACCTGCTAGTCACACTGCTGGACACAGCACGGCGCAATGTCGCCCGGGGCAACGCCGACGTGGCGGTCTTCGAGCTGGGCCTGGTCACCATGCCCGGTATCTTGCGCCCAGGCCAGAACCTCGTCGCCCCCATGGTCGCCGGCGGCTCACGTCCCGACGACGCCACCCTCGCTACCCTGCGCGGTGCCGTGCCCGACCAGCCCCGCCACCTCGCCGCGGTGCTCACCGGCCGCCGTGCCCCCTCCGGTTGGTGGGGTGCGGGCCGTGAGGTGGACGCCAGCGACGCTATCGCCCTCGCCCAGCACGTCGCGTCGGTCGTCGGCGCCACCTTGGACGTCGTCGCCGACCCGGTGGCCCCCTGGCACCCCGGCCGGTGCGCCGCGCTCGTCGTCACTCACGCCCTGGGAAAGATCGCCGTCGGCTACGCCGGCGAGCTGCACCCCAACGTCGTGACCGCCTTCGACCTGCCCGCCCGCTCAGTCGCCTTCGAGCTGGACCTCGATGCCCTGACTGGCCTCGCCGGGACCGACCCCGTCCAGGCCCGCCCCGTCTCGTCCTTCCCCGTCGCCAAAGAAGACCTGGCGTTCGTCGTCGACGAGAACGTCCCCGCCGCCACCGTGGAGTCGGCCATCCGCGCAGCCGCAGGCGACTGGGCCGAAGACGTCCGCCTCTTCGATGTCTACACCGGCGAACAAGTCCCCGAAGGCACCCGCTCCCTCGCCTTCGCCCTCCGCCTGCGCGCCGACGACCGCACCCTCACAGCCGAGGACACCGCCACAGTCCGCCAGCAGATCGTCGCCGCCCTAGCCCACCAGTTCGGAGCCCAGCTGCGAGCCTGATCGACGAAACCTGGTGGGTCGCCGTCGGGTGGCATTTCGGGCACGAGAATCCGACGGTGGTAAACCCTGCCCCGCACAGATCTGCTGGAGTGGGTCCTACCACGTTGGTGCGCGAAACCCGATCAGAGACGAGGGGTGTGGTTGAGCAACACCGGCAGCGACCAATCCATGTTGTGCGGGCCCATCTCGATACCCGAACCGGCGATACGCACCCTCGCTGGGCGGTCCCCGTGATACGGTCCGCGCATGGCTGACGACCTGCAAGAGATCGAGAAGTACCTGGTGCTCCAGGAGGGGGTGTCGAACAAGTTCTGGCAGGTACAGACCGACGGCGCCCAGCAGACGGTCCGCTACGGCAGGGTCGGCACCGACGGCCGCGAGTCCGTCAAGGACTTCGCCGACGCGGCCATCTGCCGTCGGGACACCGAGAAGCTGGTCTCCCAGAAACTGCGCAAGGGCTACGTCGAGGTCGCCGACGAGTCGGCGGTCCCTGAGAAGGCCGAGCTCACCGAGGACGAGCGCGCCGAGCTCATGTTCTGGGACGCGATCGAGTCGTCGAACAAGTGGAAGAAAGCCCACTGGTCGGAGTATGACATCGACGAGCACCTGGAGAACCTGACTACCGCCCTGACGAAGAAGAGCAAGAACACGCTCGTCCAGTTCCAGCGCCAGTTGGTCCTGAACCTCAACGCTCTGTACACAGCTCAGATCGCTGAGCTCTACACGGTCCTGAACAACAAGTTCTCGAAAGATGGAGACACAGTCTTTTTCGACAGATACATCTCTGCCGACGGGTTCTTGTACTTCCGCTGCTGGCTGCTGCTCAAGGGTCGAGCCTTCGTCGAAGACATCACCGCGGACGTCGATGTCTTCGTCAACGGGAAGTACAGCTTCGACATTGGCGACTGCTGGGCGGAAGGCCTGCTCACCGTCGCAGACATGGCGTACGCCGAGAAGAACGGCACCGACCCGGACGACGCCTACGCCATTGACGACGCTCTGCGCGAGCTTGACTCCAGCCTCAGTTACGACCGCCCGCCGGACATCGACCGCGAGCCGCTGGCCGGAGCAGAGCTCCAGCGGGCCCACCCCCGGCTCGTCGCCGACATCGTCGCTATCCGATAGGACCGTCGACGTCGCACCTCGCCGACCTCCCACAGGGCGCCGACCCGCACGGCACGCAGCCGGTCGCCGAACGGGAGGGTCTGCTCGCCGAGGTACAGCACGATACCGACCACCATGTCGTCGCCCAGTTCCCGATCTGCCGCTAGATGTGTTCCACATCTGCCGCCCCCGATACTCTCGATCTGCCGCTGCCGGGTGGCGCGCCACAGGCTGGGTCCTGCCTGTGGACTTCGCCACCACGAACGCCTTCGCCCTACGCCTACGCGCCGACGACCGCACCCTGACAGCTGAGGACACCGCCACCGTCCAGGTTTCGATGTCGATGGTTCTGCAGTGAGGTAGATGCTTCGGCGGTGATGTCGAGGGTTTTGCCCTCGACGTCACCGCCGAAACATCGACCTCATTCCGTTCACCGAGGGAGGTGTGATGGGGAAGACAGTGGGGACGGTTCCTATGTCTTGCCTGGTCAGGAGGACGTACAGGTCTCGCGGTGTCGGTGGACCCAGTTCCGAGAGTAGTGCGTGATGCGTGATGCTGCTATGCTGGGCGCATGAGGACGACGTTGGAGATAGACCCCCGCGTCCTGGCGGCTGCGCGGGGGCGTGTGCACGAAGGCCGCAACCGCAGCATCGGCGAGGCGGTCTCCCAGCTTGCCCTCGCTGGGCTCATGTCCGAAGTGCCCCAGTCGACGGCTGGCGGACTCGTGCTGCTGCCGTCCGTCCCTGGTCATGTCATCACCGACGAGATGGTTGCGCAGGCGCTGGCCGATGAGTGACCTTGATCTGCCAGATGTCAACGTGCTCGTCGCTCTGCTCCACCCCGGGCATGTCCACCACCACGTGGCACAGCAGTGGTTCGCCAACGCGAAACGGTTCGCCACCACGGCGGTCACCGAGGCGGGGTTGCTGCGGATGGCGCTCAACCCTACGGTGACGGGCACCGAGGCCAGCACAGCCGCCGCCCTGGCTTCGCTGCGTTCGTTACGTTCGGATGCTCGTGCGCAGTTCTTGCCCGACGATTCTTCGCTCGCGCACGCGACAGTCGACCTCATCGGTCTGATGGGCCACAAGCAGGTCACCGACCTGCACCTGGTCAACCTCGCTGCTTGCCACGGTGCTCGACTGGTGACCTTGGACAAGAAGATCCGGCTGGTCCTCGCACCGGGCGACCAGGCATGTGTCGTCACCCTCAGCTGATCGACACAGACCTCTCGGCACCGCCTGCTCGATCAGGCTGCTGGACCTGCGTCCTCGTCAAGCTGCCTCCACGGAAGAGGTGTGGTTTCTGTCATCATGTGTGAGATGAAACACAACGCCAAGGACACCTGTTGACGAGCCAGACTGCGCCTGCCTGGGGAACGCCGCCCGCGAACGCACCCGACGACGCCCCGGTCGCCGACGAGCCGACGGAGGAATCCTGGGAGCTGCGCGACGAGGGTCGCAGCGTCGACCAAAGTTATGAGTCACTCGGCGTCATCGTCGGGTC
This sequence comes from Micrococcales bacterium, assembly GCA_009779195.1. GTDB lineage: Bacteria > Actinomycetota > Actinomycetes > Actinomycetales > Cellulomonadaceae > Cellulomonas. The sequence goes on along the minus strand of WRET01000032.1, from coordinate 20,510 downwards.
TGAGAACGATGCGATGCGTCTCTTGGAAGAAATCGCGTTGAGACGCGCAGCAGAATCTGGGGATCACGACGGGATCCTCATCGTGCAGGACGGAACATCAATTATCCTGTCACGTCTGAGGCCCCTCATCCCGAGCGCAGGCCGCGTGGAATGCCGGCTCACAGCAGTGCGGATCCTGGCAACGATCCCGCCGACCGGGCCAAGAGTCAGATCGACGTGAACAATGCGGGAGAAGGCCGGTTTTCCCTTGCGCGGTGCCTGGCCACATGGCCGCCTCATCGTCATCGCCTGCCTGGGCGCCGGGGTTTGCCGCCGTGCCGGCGGCAGTGCGAGGCCAGGTCGCGAGGGGCCTTGGTCTGGCGGGACCCGACGACGAACGACATCCCGCTGGCCAGCCAGGTGCCGCACCAATGTTGGGGCTGACCAGGCAAGACATAGGAACCGTCCCCAATGTCCCCACGCGGCGCATGTGAGTTGAAGGCTAGACAACTACGATGTCAGGTTCAGGCCAAGACCGTCGCTGGAGGTCGATGTGGCACGGACGGCAGCCGAACGTCTTGCTCGGTTGTTGGGTGGACCAGAGTCCGAGCAGGTGTTCTGCACCCACGGGACGGTGCCGACCGAGGCGATGAGGCTGACAGTGGAAGGACTGCGGTCTCCGGTGGGGCTGCCGATCCGGGCCCCAGGGGCAAAACAGCTGATCTCCGTGGCGCAGCCCGCGGTGTTCGGGCGGCGCGACCAGACGGTCCTTGACACGGACGTGCGCGACACGTGGGTGGTCGCTTTGGACCAGGTCTCGTTCGGTGAGCGCTGGGGCAGCGAGCTTGAACGGGTGCTGGACCAGGTCCGTGACGACTTCGGGCTGCCCGCCAGCTCGCGGTTCGAGGCCCGGCCGCACTCGTTGCTCGTGTACGGAAAAGGCCAGTTCTTCGCTCCTCACCAGGACTCGGAGAAACACGACACGATGGTGGCGACCCTTGTTGTCGTCTTGCCGTCGCTGCACACCGGCGGCGAGCTCGTCGTCGACCACGGCGGCACGCCGAAGACCTTCTGTGGTTCGCGTGACGAGATCCGGTACGTCGCGTTCTACTCCGACTGCCGCCACGAGGTCACACCTGTGCGTTCGGGGTACCGTGCGACGCTGACGTTCGACCTGCTGCTCACCGAAGAGCCTACCGAGGTGCTTGGTCCGGTGGACGAGGCTGCAAGCCTGCTCACGGAGCACTTCACCAGCCCTGGGGTCCGCTGGGGCCGGGAGGTCGACCCACCTGTGCGTCTGGTGTTCCTGCTCGACCACGAGTACTCCCAGCGCGGTCTGGAACGCGGCCGCCTCAAAGGAGCCGACGTGGAGCGCGTCGCCGTCCTCCAGGCTGCGGCGGAGCAGGCAGGCTACCGCACTGCGCTGGCAGCCGCCGAGATCCAAGAAGTCTGGGACGCCTACCCCTCACCCCCGGCTGGCAGGTACTGGGACAGGTACGACTACTGGGACGACGGCACCGACGACGTCGAGGACGACGAGTACGAGCTCAACGAGATCGTCGACAACGCGACTGTGCTGGGCTGGTGGGCCCTGGGTGGGGGCGAGGAGATCAACCTGGCTCTCGGCGACGAAGAGGTGTGCGCGGTCACCGAGACCAGGAACCTGACCCCGTACGAGTCCACGTTCGAGGGTTACACAGGCAACGCGGGCAACACCGTCGACCGGTGGTACCGCCGGGCCGCGCTCGTCGTCTGGCCGGACCGGCACGAGTTCGCCGTGCGGGCGCAGGTCACTCCGCAGTGGGCGCTGGAGCAGGTCGGCGAGGCGCTCACTGCAGGGCGGCTCGACCAGGCACGTGACCAGGCGGCCCAGGCGGCACCGTTCTGGGGTGGCCTGCCCCCTGAGCGGTTGGCCTTGGCGCTGGATGTGGCCCACGGTCTGGACGAGCCAGACGCTGCGACCAGGCTGCTCAGGGCTTTCGGCTTGGGAGCGTACATGCCCCACCACGCCTCTGCCGCAGCCCGGGTGGCTGGCTGCTACGGCCATGACTGGGCTGACGCGCTGGTGGCGTTACAGGTGGCCGGTCCCAAGTACGCTCCCGCGTCGCCACGGTTGGTGTGGATCACCAACACGTTCCCGGCGTGGTGCCGCGCCTTGCGCCAGGTCGGTGCCGACAGGCTCGCAGCGTCGTACGAGTCGAACATCTGGGGTTCGGTGCTCGCCGATCTCGTGGCGGTGGTGAGCCGAGGGGGACCGCGTGACAAACGGCTGCAGGTGCTGGCCGAGCACACAGCGCACATCGCCGCCATCGCCGAGGTGGCCGACCACGACATGTGCGTGACGATCGCCACCGACCTGCGCGGGCTCGACGACGATCTTCTCGCAGCGGTCGTCCCCGCCTTGTGCGCACCGGCTGTGCGCGAGAACCCCGCGGTCAGCGACCTGGTCGACCAGATGTGCGCCCGCGCAGAAGCCGTCGCGGCACGTCCCCTGCGCGCCGTCGAGGACTGGTCGATTCCGTGGAGCGGCTGCGGCTGTGACCTGTGTGCCCATCTGGAGACGTTCTTGCGTTCTGGTTCCGTGCGCGAAGACTGGCCGCTGCGCAAAGACCGTCGTCAGCACGTCCACCAGCAGATCGACCACGCGGACCTGCCTGTCACGCACCAGACCCGGCGCCAGGGCAGTCCGTTCACCCTCGTGCTGACCAAGACCCGCGAGCTCTTCGACCGCGAGACCCGCGACCGCGACACCGCCCTGGTCCACCTGTCAGCGCTGCACGATGCGTACCCGACCGCCAACACCTCGTGAGATGCACCCTGAGACGTGGTTCAGCGGCTCCCGGCAGGTGTGAGACGTGGGATGGTGTAGCCAACCAGTTGGGTGCAGGCCTGCGCACGCGGTGAGGGAGGAACGTCATGGGCGACGACAGCAGGGTGGGCGAAGTTGTGGAGTCGTTCGCTGGCGGGCTGTACTGCTCGCAGGCTGTGCTCTCCGCGTACTGCGAGGAGCACGGGTTGGACAAGACCACTGCGCGGAAGCTGTCGTGCGGTCTGGCTGCCGGGATGGCCCGGTTGGGGTCGACGTGCGGGGCGGTGACGGGGGCGGCTCTCGTGATCGGTCTGAAGCACGGGAGCAGCCGGCCAGGTGACGGCCAGGCGGTCGAAGAGACCTTTGCGCTCATCCAGGAGTTCGACGAACGGTTCGTCGAGGCCCACGGTTCGACGAGCTGCCGAGACCTGCTCGGCGTCGACCTGCGTCACGGTGACCCAGCCCTTGCCACGCAGCAGGTGAAGACCATCTGCCCTGGCCTCGTCAAGGACGCGGCCGAGATCCTCGAGTCCATCGTGCACCGAGACGACAGCGCAGGATAAGGACCGGGTGCCCGAAAGCGGTCCGCTCGGGTGAGAACCCTGGGAACAGGCGGCCCGGTGCCGACCGGAAGAGGCATGACCCCACCGGGACCGTGCGGACCGGACAGGTTCGTCCCGGACCTGGACACCGGTCCGCACGTCGAGCTCGACACCGCCAACACCCGTGTTCGCGACGGGGTGAACGCGTGCCCGACCTGCGGGTCCACGCAGGTCAGGCTGGAGGCTGCCAGCGGGCTGCTGAGCTGTGGCTCGTGCCGTCACCAGTGGTCCGAGGCGCGGGTCGAGGAGCAGTTCGGGCTGGGCACCGGGATCGACGCTCTGACCGGCACGACGACCGGCACCGGCACCCGGCCGGGGCACGGCTCGGGCGTGGTCACCCTCGAGTGCCAAGGGTGCGGGGCACAGGTCCAGGTCGACACTGCCGCCGCCCTGTCCGCCCAGTGCCACTGGTGCCGTCACCGGTTGTCGGTGAACACGCAGATCGCTGGCGGGACCGTGCCTGACGCGGTGCTGCCGTTCGGCGTCGACCGGGCACAGGCCACGGCGATCATGACGCAGTACCTCGGCCAGCACCGCAGGTCGGCGGCTGCACGGGCTTTCTCTGCGGCTGCTGTGGTCGGTGTGTACCTGCCTTATATGGTGATCGACGCCAATATTTCGGTGACGTTCGACGTCAACGTCGCGCCGCAGCACCGGCTCACCACCGACGACTACTTCCAGGGTGCGTCCAAAGCCTCGAAGACTGTCGAGCTCACCGTGGACGACCTCGTCGTCCACTCGTCGGTGCGCCGTGCGAACCGGTATGCCACGGAGTACACCAACGGCGTCATCGACGACCTGTTCCCGTTCGACGTCAAGAACGCGGTGCAGTGGAACGCCGACTACCTGCGCGGTTTCACCGCCGAGCACCGTGACCTGGACGTCGCACAGCTCGGTCCGGTGCTCGAGCACCACGCCGCCCAGATCGCACAAGACCGGATCATGCCCGAGGTGCACCGGCGCCACCCCGAGGTCGCCTGGGGCTCCGAGACCGTGCAGGTCGAAGGGTCCCGGTGGGTGACGATGTACCTGCCGGTATGGCTGTACACGTACTACCACCGCACCGACGCCGGCACCGTCGCGTACCACGTCGCCGTCAACGGCCGCACCGGCAAGATCGCCGCAGCCCTGCCGCCGGACCGGGCACGAAAGGCCTTGGCCGCCACGAGGGTCGCGCTGGCTGTGGCCTTCGTGGGGCTCGTGGTCGCTGCGGGCTCGTTGCCCTTCGGCCTCTGGCTCGTGCCGTTCGGGGCGTGGGTCGCCGCGATGCTCTGGCTGAGCCGGACGCTCCTGGCACCCCGGGAGCCGGACCTGGCCACGGTGTGGGAAGCAGCACGTCCAGAGTACGAACGCAGCGCCACCGTCCGGACCCGCGGTATCGACGGACCGTCGTGGACACGCGGTCCGGGCACCGCAGGAGCCGACACGCTGCTGGGGATCTTCCGCCGCCAGCGGTGACCGCCGGTCCCATCGATCATGAAACCTGAGCGTCGGGCCGAACCCGGTTTACGCCCAGGTTTCGGCCCGACGCTCAGGTCTGAACCGGTAGGTTCGGACCCATGAGCATGGTGCCCGATCCCGCAGCCGGTGTCCCCGCCTACGGCACCCCACCTCCCTCTGGCACCCCCACTCCCGCTGTCATGGACCAGGCCGACACTTGGCCCTCGCCCCCCACCCCGACGAATCCCGCCGAAGTGCGCACCAAGGTCGCTCACGACTGGAAACCCCGCGACGTGGTCCTAGTCTTCGACGGTCGCGTCCTGGAGGTCTTCGGCTCTTTCAACCACCTCGGCGACGGGAAACCGGCGTCGGCCCGTTTCCACGTCGGCTGCGCCTGCCTGAAGGTATCGGAGCCCGACCGCAAAGGCCGACGCACCGTCAAGCTGTGCGCGTCCCGGACCCCTTGGGCGCAGTGCGAAGTGTCGCTCACGATCGCCTCCGAGGACTGGGCCTCCATCGCCCCCTTCCTTTCGCGCATCGCGGCCGCCTTCGCCCGCGGCTGATCGCAGGGTCGTGTATGGGTGCAACGGTTCGCATCGGGGATAACGTGAAGAGACACTGTTCGCGTCGAACCGTTGCATGTGACGCGAAACCCTGCGTTCGCCGGGACGGCGTCAGGAGTTCAATTTGGGGCGGCAAATCGCTTGGAACTCGGGTGGCGTGGGTGAGGGCGTGGGCGGCGGCGGTGTCCAAGGGGGTTCCCCGCTCTGCGCACCCAGGGTTAGTCTGTTGAGCCTTCAACCTGTCCCGCACAGCAGACGGCACTGGTACTATCGAACATGAGTTCGATGGGAGTGCTCATGGGTGCTGTGGCGTCTGACCGGGTGGCTCTCGCCCGGGCTGCGCTGGCTGCTGCCGAGGAGCGGACGGGTGCGCGGCAGGTGTCGCTCGTGGGGCAGCACAGCGGTGTGCCCAGCCTTCTGACCAGCGAACGTCCGCCGTTGGCGGTACCTGGTGCCCTGGTGCCCCTGCTGCCTGAAGGGCTGAGGCGCGGGACGACCACAGTGGTGTCCGGGTCGACCTGGCTGGTGCTGGGGATGCTCGCCCACGCCCTGGTCGACGGGGGTTGGGGGGCGGTTGTCGCCCACCGGGACCTGGGGGTGCTGGCCGCCGCACGGGCGGGAGTCCCGCTGGACCGGCTGGCTCTGGTACCTGACCCGGCAGACCGCACAGCCGAGGTGCTCGGCGCGCTCGTCGACGGGATGGGTGTGGTGCTCGTCGGGCCGCGTTCTGCCCTGCCCGCCGCTGACGCCCGGCGTATCACCGCCAGGGTCCGCGACCGGGGGAGCGTCCTGCTTGCCACCACACCTTGGCCAGGTGCTCACGTCGTGCTGCAGGCCAGTCCTGTGCGCTGGGAGGGCGTGGGGACCGACGGGAGCGGGCGGGTCCGCCGCGGGCGCACCAGCGTCACACGCCACGGCCGTCCTGGTGCGCCGGTCGACATCACCTTGCCTTTGCCGCTGCCTGGTATGGACGACGCCCCCGCAGACCAGAGCGGGGCACAGCTTCGCGGGACACAGCGTCACAAGGCACGGGCACAGCTTCGGAGGGCAGGATGAACGCGTCGAGCACACGCACCACTGTGGTGTGGGTGCCTGACTGGCCGGTCGTCGCCGCTATGGCCGCGGCCGGGGTGGACGCGCACGTCCCAGCCGCGGTGCACGACGGGCGCCGGGTGGTGGTGACGTCGGCGACAGCCCGGGCGGCGGGGGTGCGCCGGGGGATGCGTCGTCGCCTCGCCCAGGGGTGCTGCCCACAGCTGGTGCTGCTGGCGCGTGACCCGGCCCAGGACATCGCGTTCGAGCAGGTGGCGCGCGCTTGCGAACAGGTGGTCGCGGGGGTGGAGGTCGTGCGGCCCGGGATGCTGCTGCTGCCTGCCGGAGGGGCCGCGCGCTACCACGGGTCAGAGCAGACGCTGGCCGATGCCCTGGTCGAGGCCGTTGCTGTGGGTACTGGGCACGAGTGCGGGGTCGGGACCGCCGACGGGCTGCTCGCCGCGGTGCTCGCCGCCCGCACCGGTGCCGTGGTGCCCGCTGGTGGTTCGGCGGGGTTTCTCGCCGACCAGCCGGTCGGTTCGTTGCTCACCGCTGTGGTGGACGACAGCGACGAGGTGGACGACCTGGTGGGGTTGCTGGTGCGGCTCGGCCTGCGGACGCTTGGTGCTTTCGCCGCCTTGCCGCACGCTGACGTCGCCGCACGGTTCGGACGTCTGGGTATCTGGGCGCACACCTTGGCCAGCGGGCGCGACATCCGCCCGCCAGCACGCCGGCGCGTCGAACCGGACCTGGTGGTCGGCGACGACCTCGACCCGCCCGTCGAACGTGCCGACCAGACCGCGTTCGCCGGACGCCGTCTGGCCGAGCGCCTGCACACCCTGCTGGTCACCCGGGGGTTGAGCTGCGGGCGTCTGCGGATCTGCGCGCGCACCGACGGCGGTACCGAGCTGGCGCGGGTGTGGCACGCCGACACGGCGACCGGTGGGTTGTCACCTGCGCGGATCACCGACCGGGTGCGCTGGCAGACCGAAGGATGGCTGACGCACGACGGGCCCGACTCAGGACTGGTCCGCCTGGAGATCGCGGCGTTGGACGTCGTCGTCGCCGGGGCGCAACAACCAGGCCTGTGGGGTGCGGCCTCGGGCGCGGACGTGCGGGCTCACCGTGCCTTGGACCGCGTCCAGCAGCTGGTCGGCGACCAGGTGTTCACCGCCCGGCTCCAAGGCGGCCGGGACCCGGCCGAGCAGGTGCACCTGGTGGCCTGGGGGAGCGACGAACCGTCCGACCGTCCGCTCGACCGTCCCTGGCCTGGGCGTCTGCCTGACCCGGTCCCGTCGTCGGTGCTCACCGTGCCCCGCGACGTCACCCTGCTCGACGCGTCGGGCCGTCCGGTGCTGCTCGACGAACGCGGGTGGCTCGACGGCACACCTGTGACGGTGGTACCGGGGACATCTTGGACGCGTGGTCTCGCCCTGGGTGGGTGGGGGCAAGACGGTGGGGGGCAGGACGGTGGGGACGGTTCCGCAGTCGTCGCGCCACCACCGCCGTTGGCGGCGGAGCCGCGAGACAGTCGGAACCGTCCCCACCGTCCTGCCCCCCACCGTCCCGCCCAGCTCTCGTCGCTGTCGCGTCTGCCGGTTCGCCCTCTCGCCTCGGTCGAGACCGGAGTGCGGGACAGTGGGGACGGTTCCGACTGTCTTGCAGATCTGCGCCGTCAGCGCAGGTCCCGCGAGACTGCGGAACCGTCCCCACTGTCCCGCACTCCACCACCCACCCAAGCCGACGTGGTGGGCTGGTCAGGACCATGGCCATCGCCCCCACGCTGGTGGCGCGAACCAGTCCCGCAGGCAGTGCCGACCAGCTACCCCGGCTCTCCCCGTCATCCTGCGGTTCTCGCTCCAAGCCCGGCGGCATCGGTCTCGCAGGAGCCTGTCACCTGGTCAGCGCATATGCAGGTGCTGACCAGCGACGACCGGGTGCTGCTCGTCGCCGCCCGTACCGACGGGTGGACGTGGGTGGCGACCTATGACTGAGCCCGATCCGGGCTACCCCTGCCGCTCGGACCAAGAGGCCCGCCAGCGTCTGCTGCGTTGGTTGCCAATCACTGCAGCGCACTGGCGACGGCACACGCGGTGCTGGGTCCTACAAGGTGTGGACGCTCACGCCGACGAGTCCTGCTGCCAGGGTTTCGATGTCCTGGGGGTCGCAGGTCATGATGAGGCCGCCGCCTTCGCGCACGGCGACGGCGACGACGGTGGCATCGACATGGTGGGCGGAGCCAAGCCCTGCGCGGGCGAGGATGTTGCCGACGTTCTTCGCCAGGGAACGGGTGGTGTCGACGACCCCGATCGCGGGGTATCTCGACAGGCACGCGTCGACGAGGTGGTCGTGGCGTCCGCCTCGGTACTGCTCGGCGAGGACGGCGGCGGGGACGACGACGTCGTTGCCGAGCTCGAGGGCGGCCTGGAGGGCGGCCAGCACCGGTCTGGCTCTCGGGTCGGATCTGCCTGCCCGTGCGACCACGCTGAGCGCCTCAGAGTCCAGGACCAGGTTCCTCATCCGAGCAGCGCCTTGAACCTCTCGACCTCGTCACGGTCGGGCTCGCCGTGGAGCTCGGTCAGGTCAGCGACGAGCGCCGCCAGGGACGCCCGGCGTGCCCGACGTTCTCGCTCGGCCTGGAGGACCGCGTTGATCGCTCCCGACAGGTTGTCGGGGTCGTCCGCGCTGAACGCGTCGACGACGTCGCTGTCGAGGGTCAGCGTCTTGCGAACCTTGGTGCTCATACAACCATCCTACACCAGTCTTACCTGCGCGTGAGGCCCCCGTCCGGACTCCGGGGCAGTCGACGCCTGCCCCGGACCATCTGGACCGCGTCACGAGCAGACCGACCACGACCAGGGAAAACATCATCCAGATCGTGGAGCAGGTGCAGACAGCGAAGCCGATGAGGCAACTACTAACTCAGAGTTAGTAGTTGCCTCATCGGGATCTCAACCCGGGCGCAGAAAACGAGCACTCTCTGCGCGAACATGTAACTCAGAGTTACAGGTTGTTTCCAAGACCTCACCAGCCAGGATGGCCTCATCATGCCACGAGGGCGTCACGCCGCACCCCCGTCGATGATACAGTCGAACACATGTACGTCCAAGGAGTGTCGGCGGAGCGCTATGCCGAGCTGCACGTGCACACGGCGTACAGCTTTCTCGATGGGGCCAGCCAGCCAGAACAGCTGGTCGCGGAGGCTGTGCGGCTGGGTCTGAGCGGTCTGGCTGTCACTGATCATGACGGGCTGTACGGGGTGGTGCGGTTCGCGCAGGCGGCCAAGGGGACGGGGCTGGCGACGGTCTTCGGGGCTGAGCTGCACCTGCCGGTGACGAGCCTGTATGGGCCGGATGTGCTCGACGCACCGACGGGGACACCTGACCCGCAGGCCACCCACCTGGTTGTCCTGGCTCGTGGGCCGCAAGGGTACAGAAATCTGTCGCGGACTATTGCCGAGGCGCACCTGGTCACTGGGCGCAAAGGGGCGGCCGACTACTGCTTGGAGCGGCTGGGGGAGCAGGCTGACGGGCAGTGGCTGGTGCTCACCGGGTGCCGCAAAGGGGCGGTGCGTCGGGCGTTGGCTGGGGGAGAGTCTGGCGGCGTCAGTAGCGACACGATGGCTGCGGCGCGTACCGAGCTGGACCGGTTGGTCGCGGCGTTCGGGGCGGACAACGTCGCTGTGGAGTCCACGCTGCTCGGCGGTCCGCACGACGACGACCTGGCTGACGCGCTGGCGCAGCTGGCCGACGACGCGGGCCTTCGGCTGGTCGCCACCGGTGCTGTCCACGCCGCAACCCCTGGTGACGTAGACCTGGCCCAGGCTCTGGCAGCGGTCCGAGCCCGGCGCAGCCTGGAGGACATGGACGGCTGGACACCTCCCGCGCCAGCGTTCCTGCGTTCCGCGGACGAGATGCTCGCTCGCCACCGCCGCCACCCCGAGGCGGTGGCTACCGCCGCCGCCCTGGCCGACGAGTGCGCTTTTGACCTGAGCCTCATCGCCCCCAATCTGCCGCCCTATCCTGTGCCGCCGGGCCACGACGAGACGACGTGGTTGCGCGAGCTGGTCGAACGCGGCGGGACGCAACGTTATGGTCCGCGTGGGGGCGAAAAGGTGACCGGCGCTTGGGCCCAGCTTGACCATGAGCTGGAGGTTATCGAGTCTTTAGGATTCCCCGGGTATTTCCTCGTCGTGTACGACCTGGTGGAGTTTTGCCGCCGCAACGGCATCCTCGCCCAGGGGCGAGGGTCGGCGGCAAACTCGGCGGTGTGTTACGCGCTGGGCGTCACCGCGGTGGACGCTGTCGCGCACGGATTGTTGTTCGAAAGGTTTTTGGCTCCCGAGCGCGACGGCCCACCAGATATTGACGTGGATATCGAATCAGGACGTCGCGAAGAAGTCATCCAGTACGTGTACGCAAAGCACGGGCGCGAGCACGCTGCCCAGGTCGCCAACGTCGTGGCGTACCGTCCGCGTTCGGCGGTGCGTGACGCAGCCAGGGCGTTGGGTTACGACGCGGGCCAGCAAGACGCATGGGCCTCGTGCGTCGAACGGTGGGGGCCGTTGCGAGGCATGCCGATGTCCAGCAAGTGGTGGACGGTGCACCGCGCGCCCCCGGTCGGTCCTCAGACACCGGACGTCAAGTCTGTCGACGGGATCGACGAGATCCCCACCGCGGTGGTCGACCTGGCCGACCGGATGCTTCGCCTGCCGCGCCACCTGGGTATCCACCCCGGTGGCATGGTGATGTGCGACCGTCCGGTGATCGAGGTCTGCCCGGTGGAGTGGGCCCGCAAGCCGGGCCGCACCGTGCTGCAGTGGGACAAGGACGATTGCGCCGACGCCGGCCTGGTGAAGTTCGACCTGCTGGGCCTGGGAGCCCTCACTGCCCTGCACCACTCGTTCGACGAGGTCGCCCGGCACGGTGGACCCCGGCTGGGCCTGCACGACCTGCCCAAAGACGATCCCGGGGTGTACGAGCTGCTCTCGGCTGCCGACTCGGTGGGCGTGTTCCAGGTGGAGTCGCGCGCCCAGATGGGCACCTTGCCCCGTCTGGCTCCCCAGTGTTTCTACGACATTGTCGTGGAGGTCGCGCTGATCCGCCCCGGGCCGATCCAGGGAAACTCGGTCCACCCGTACATCGAACGCTCCAAAGGTCGCGAGCCGGTGACCTACCTGCACCCGTCGCTGGCCAAGTCCTTGTCGAAGACCCTGGGTGTCCCGCTGTTCCAGGAACAGCTCATGGAGATCGCTATGAACGTCGCAGGTTTTAGCCCCGGCGAGGCCGACCAGCTGCGCCGGGCGATGGGCTCAAAACGTTCCGCCGAACGTATGGAGGCCCTGCACGAGCGTCTGCTCTCCGGTATGGCTGACGGAGGTATCGACCGAGAGACAGGAGAACAGATATTTGACAAGCTCCGCGCGTTCGCAGATTTCGGTTTCCCCGAGTCGCACGCGTATTCTTTCGCGTACCTGGTGTACGCGTGCTCCTGGCTGAAGCGTTACCACCCCGCAGCGTTCTACGCCGGGATCCTCGCGGCCCAGCCCATGGGTTTCTACACCCCCCAGTCCGTCGTCGCCGACGCCCGGCGCCACGGTATCGAGGTCCTGCGCCCCGACGTCCAGTCTTCGCAGGCCCTGGCCTGCGTCGAACGCGTAGCCCCACCTCCCCCAGGGGGAGAACCTCCCCTGACCGTCCTGCCGTCGGGCAGCGCCCACCAACCAGACAAATCGGGCAACCAGCTACGTAACGGACAGACCAATGTGAGCAACCAGCTACGCACTGAACCGGGCATCTCGGGCAACGAGCTCCCAGACTCACCGCGTTCCTTGGCGGTCCGCATGGGCCTGGTGTCGGTCCGCAACGTCAACACCGACCTGGCCCAGGCCATCGTCACCGAACGCACTGCGAACGGCCCTTTCGCCGACCTGGGCGACCTCGCACGACGTGTCCACCTGACCACCGCCGCCCTCGAAGCCCTCGCCACCGCTGGCGCCCTGACCAGCCTAGGAACCGACCGCCGGTCCGCCCTGTGGGCCGCAGGCGCCTTAGGAGCCGTCGGTCCTCACACCCTCCCTGGCGTCGTCGCTGGCGCTGCTGCCCCCATGCTGCCCGGCCTGGAAGACATCGAGGTCGCCACCGCCGACGTGTGGGCCACCGGTGTCTCCACCGACACCTACCCGACCCAGTTCGTCCGCTCTGGCCTCGACGAAGCCGGCGTCGTGCGTGTCGCCGACGCCTACCACCTTCCCCCCGGCGGCCGCATAGCCGTCGCCGGAGTCGTCACCCACCGCCAACGCCCCGGCACCGCCAACGGCATCACCTTCCTCTCCCTCGAAGACGAGACCGGCCTGCTCAACGTCGTGTGCACCGCCGGTGTCTGGCAACGTTTCCGCCGCACAGCCCGCACCTGCCCCGCCCTCGTCGTGAGAGGCCGCCTAGAACGCGCCGACGACGCCACCAACCTCCGCGCCGAACATATCTCCCCCCTCTCCCTAAAAGTGCGTACCACCTCCCGCAACTTCCGCTGACCAAGCACCTGCGGAGCCGAGACGCAAAGTGTCGGCTCACGACGGGGCCATCACCGGCACCCTGGAGACGACCGTCGTCGCATGCACGTCCGGCCCGCGAACCCCGCCGGCCCTGCACATCGCCCTTGTCGACAGACCAACGCTCAGGCCGCGACGCTCTGGCTCTCGTCGCGGTCTGAGGCTCGGGCGTATGATGAATGGCGGTTGTTGCGCACTGAGAACAAGGGACCTGCGGTGGAGCAGATGGCGGAACCTCCCGGACTGGTGGAGCTGACCGGCTTCTGGTTGCAGATGGCCAACAAGCACCTGATGCACAAGGTCCGGCGTCACCTCGAGGCCGAGGGGATGACCCTGCGCTACTTCTACGCGCTCACCGCGGTGGCCAAGCAGCCGGGGATGTCTCAGCAGGAGCTGTCGTCACACCTAGGGGTCGACCCGACGATGATGGTCGCCGTGGTCGACGATATGGAGGCACGCGGTCACGTCGCGCGGTCCCGCAGCACCAAAGACCGGCGTCGCTACGTCCTGACGATCACGGCTTCGGGGCAGGCCGAGTACTCGCGTCAGCTGGACGGGATGAGGCAGGTCGAAGAGGAGTTCTTCGCCCCCCTGAGACCCTCGGAGCGAGCGAGCCTCGGTGCTGCCCTGCGTGTGCTGGCGGCTACGCCGTCGTCTGAAGCGCCCCCATGTGACGACGACTCCCACGACCAACCGAGAAGTCGATAACCAGGCCTCGTCTACCTGGCTCTCCCGCAGGCCTGACGACGGCGACACGCCTCCAGGCTGGTGTGTGATGGGGATGCGATCTCGTGTCTGACCTGCTGCACCAGCACGTCCTGTGCCCACGGCAGCAGCCCCAGCCAACGTTGGTTGTCTCGATAGTTGAGTAGCTCGATCATCGACTGTATATAGTGTCGTCTGGTTCGACGGTCCGCAGCCCAAGGAAGCCGTCGCGGTCCGACTGCGACGTGCCCCGGCGCGAGAAGGAGATGATCCATGACGAGTGCGACAGGAACGATCCAGGCGGTCGAAGACAAGTCTTCGGCACCGCTGCCTGGGGCGGCGTGGACGCTCACGGCGGTCTCGGTGTCGACCTTCTTGCTGATGCTCGACCTGACGGTCGTGAACGTGGCCATACCCGACATCCAGCGTGCGCTGGGGGCCTCGTTCTCGTCCATGCAGTGGACCTTGGACGCCTACGCTCTGGGGCTGGCTGCCCTGGTCTTGGCGTCCGGTTCGATCGCTGACCGTTTCGGGAAGCGCCGGGTCTTCGCCGTCGGCCTGGTGCTCTTCACGCTCGCGTCGCTGGCCTGCGGCCTGGCCCCGTCGGCCGCCGTGCTGATCGCTGCCAGGGCCTTCCAGGGGCTCGCTGCCGCGGTGCTGTTCGCCATCGGCCCCGCGCTGCTCGGCGACGCCTACCCGGGGCGTGGCAAAGGCATGGCCTTCGGTGTGTTCGGAGGCGTGTCCGGCATGGCCATCGCCTTCGGGCCGTTGATCGGGGGGAGCCTGACCGACGCGGCCTCGTGGAGCTGGATCTTCCTGGTCAACATCCCCTTGTCGTTGGGGGCGCTGGTCATCACGCTGGCCAAGACCCCGGTCGCGCCGCCGCACCCTGACACCGCCCCGCGGCTGGACGTCTTGGGGCTCGTGCTGTTCACCGCAGGGATCACCGCACTGGTGTGGGCAGTCCTTCGTGTCCAAGAGCTGGGCTGGACCGACCCGCAGGTGCTGGCAGCGGCGTTCGTCGGTATCGCGACCCTGGTCGCCTTCGTGCGGGTCGAGCGGCGCAAGGGACCGCTGGCGATGATCGACCTGGCGTACTTCTCCAACCGGACCGCGTCGCTGTTCTCCGTCGTGACGTTCGTGGGAGGGGCGTCGGTCATGGCGTCGCTGTTCCTGCTCATCACCTACGTGCAGAACACCTGGCAGCTGTCGGCCTTCGAGACCGGTGTCAGGTTCCTGCCGATGACGGGCACCTTGTTCGTGTGCGCCGCGCTCGCCGGTCTGGTGTCCGACAGGCTCCCGCCCCGGCTGCTGATGGGGCTGTCCCAGACCTTCGTCTCCACCGGGCTGTTCCTGACGCTCCTGTCTGGGTCGACGGCCCAGACGTGGACCCGTCTGCTTCCTGCCATGGTCTTCCTCGGAGCGGGAATGGGGTTGTTCAACGCGCCCAGGGCTGTCTTGTCGATCGCCGTCGTCCCGCCCAGCAAGGCCGGGGCCGGCTCGGGGATCAGCGAGACCTTCCAGCAGGTCGGTGTGGCGGTGGGGATCGCGGCCCTGGGCACCGCCTTCGTCAGGTTCTTCACCCGTGAGCTCACGGCTGGACCGGCCGGTGAGATGCTGGGCGGCCAGGCGGACCAGGTGGCCGCAGCTATCGCCGAGAACCCGTCCTCCCTGGCCCTGCCTGCCGGGACGGACCCTGCCACCCAGGAAGCGGTGATGTCGGCGGCCGTGACCGCGGCGACGAACGCCCTGCACTCGTCCATGATCATCGCGGGTGTGCTGACCTGCTTGTCCGCCGTGGCAGGGTTCGCGATGCGCCGGTCAGACCTCTACACGTCGTAGTCCTCTGCATCACATGACCTATGTTGCCCCGTGGCCTGTGCGTGCCCTCGAAGTGTCGTACCTGGAGGCTGGCGATAGGCCATTCGGGTGTCGTCCGGCGGTTGTCGGGTGATGTCGCGCCGAAGGGGGTGGTTGGGGCTCGGAAACGACAGCAGGCCACCGATGGTCGCGACGTTGCCCGGGGCCAAGATGTGCACATTTGGCATACGGGCGGCGGAACCTGTCGAATGCGACGTGTCTGAGAATCCGTCTTTTTCCGCCTATTTCTTCTTCGGGGCCAGGTGTGTCAGGCAGTTATCTGGCTGTGTGGGGGCGGGAGCACCCATCTGCGTGGACCACCGGCGACCTGGGATTCTGCGCGGGCGGAGGCCGCTGCCACGGGTGTTAAAACATGTGATGATCGCTGTCAAGCCAGGCAGCACGGTCAGCAAGAGTGCGCTACGGTGTGCCGCGTGAGCAGCCTAGACGATGTGCTGGAATCAGTCGTTCGTGATGTTGACGGTGCGATTGGGTGCGCAGTTGCCGACATGCGCTCTGGTGCCCTCCTGGGGGTGGCTCAGCACGTGGAGTACTTCACGCAGGAGTATCTGGAAGCGGTCGCTGCCGCTGCTGTGCAGATGTTCCGCGGGCCGACGGTGCGTCATGTCGAGGACCTGATCTGCCACAGCCGTGGACGGCCCACCGAGCGTCTCGTCGAGGAGATGCAGATGACGACGCGCCACACCATCCATTTCATGATGGTGCTGCCCAACATTCCGGAGGCCGTCGTCGTGCTCATCACCAGGCGCGACACGTCGCTAGGGATGGGGTGGGCGGCAACGCGGCGCTCGGTCCTGGACATCGAGCCCATTCTCCTGGGCCCGGCAGACTGAGGCGCGGTCATGAAGATGCCCCCGAGCCCGGCCCGCCAAGAGGCAGAGGCCCTTGCCCACAACATTCCAGCAGAACGCTACGACCGTATCGTCCGGCTTGCGCAAGCGATCTTCGGAGCGCCGATCGCCGCGCTGAACCTCATCGGGAACGACTCGCAGTTCACGGTCGCCTCCGTCGGCTTTCCGAAAGGGGAGATACCGGTCGAAGACTCTGTGTGCCGTGTGACGGTGCTGCAGGACGAGATCCTCGAGGTCCACGACCTTCGCGAAGACGAACGGTTCTCGAATATCCCAGCGGTGGCTGGCCCGCCGAGGGTCCGGTTCTATGCGGGGTTCCCGGTCCATGGGCAGAGCGGCAAGAACGTCGGCGCGCTGTGCATTCTCGATCTCGTGCCGCGCACGCTGGGTCGTCAGCAGCGTGAGATGCTTGCCGACCTAGGGGCGCTGCTCGAACGTGAGCTCGCGGTCCAAGAGGAGATGGACCTCGCCGGGCAGGTGCAGCAGCTGATGCTGCCGACATCAGCGCCGGATATCGACGGTGTCGAGATCGCCGGCCGTGTCCAGCCTGCCCGTGAGGCTGGTGGCGACTACTTCGACTGGTTCGTCGTCACCGAACCGGGCGATGCCGGCAAGCGGCTCGTGGTGGTGCTCGGCGACGTCATGGGAAAGGGGCTCGCTGCCTCCCTCATCGCTTCGGAGGTCCGAGCGGTGCTGCGCGGCCACTCCCGCTACACCGACGTGAGTGACTCCGTCGCGCGGACGTCGACGACCACCAAGCACGACCTCGACGCCAACAGCCGGTTCTCGACGTTGTGGGTCGCACGGCTAGACCCGACCACCGGAGTGCTCGAGTACATCGACGCAGGTCACGGGCTCGCAATCATCGCCTCGCAGCGCGGGTACCGGCGGCTCTACCAAGAATACGTGCCGCTCGGGGCACCTATCGAAGACGTCTGGGAAAAGGCCAGCGACGTCTTGGCGCCTGACGAGCTGCTGGTGGTGGTGTCCGACGGCGTGTTCGACGTTCTTGACGACTCGTTCGACGAGGTCGAGGCGAAGATGCCCGCCATCTTGGACCCCGCTCTGAGCTGTCGGCAGATCGTCGACCTCATCGTCGACTTCGCTGTCTTCCACGCAGCCAGCGACGACGTCACGGCCGTCGCTGTGCGCCGGATCCCCAGAGCTGATGGTGACGTCACGTCCGCCGGACCTGCATCCACGACCTGATTGTCGAAGACAAGGAGCACCCGCTGATGAGTTTCGAGGAAGTGGACCAGAGCGCGTATGTCGTGCTCACGCCAGAAGGAAAATTCAACCTGGTCGCGGCGCCACCGTTCAAAGCGCGGGTCGACGACCTCGTCGCCGCGGGAAAGGTCCGTCTCGTCGTAGACCTGCACGCAGTCGACTTCATTGACTCCTCAGGGCTCGGTGTGCTCATCGGCGGGCTCAAGTCAGCGCGCCAGCACGACGGGGACCTGCGGATCGCCGCCTCGGGCAGCCAGGTGCAGGCGGTGCTCAAGCTGACGAACCTCGACCGGATCCTCACCCCCTACGCAACGATCGAAGAGGCGTGTCATGACTGGTGACGGGACGTGTAGCGAGTACGTGCTGGAGGGCTTTGCTGTGCCCGACCAGCTCGACGCTGTCCACACCCTTCTTGCGCAAGCCGCCGACGAGCACCCCGATCTTGACTCGATGGACGTCATGCTTTTCGAGACGGCAATCATCGAGATCGCCAACAACGTCGTCGAATACGGGCGGCCGGAGGGCGAGGTCCGCTGGAGGTTCACCATCCGTGTGCGCGAGGACGAGATCGAGGCCGAGCTTGATGACACTGGTCAGATGTTCACGCCCCAACGGGGAAAAGGTATGCCCGGCGAGGACGCCGAAGGAGGCCGCGGGCTTCCTATCGCCGAGGCGCTGCTCGACCGGATCGAGTTCACGCGGATGGACGACACGAACCACTGGCGCATGGTGCGAAGGCTGGGACAGCCTCTACCAGGCTGACGGCACCGTCCGTTTTCCGCCGCAGACTCGATTGCGCTTCCGGAGCGGTCCTGGCGGTCCGGGGCCAGCGTTGTAGGTCAGGCTCGAGCGGCTGGAGGTCGACGGTGGTTTCTCCGATGCGGTCTACCACGGCGCGCGGCGAGAAAGGAATGTGAACCATGTCAGGCATCACACCCATCACGCCCGTCTCGTACGACGTCACCGCAGCTAACCTGAACACTTTGGCCACGGACGGCAGCGCGGTGCTCACCCCCGCCAGCGCTGCACCGACCAGCGCCTCTGCCACGCAGTCGACGAGCGATTCTGCTTCCGAGTCGACATCGGGCTCGACATCATCGAGCGATTCGACCACCACCAGCGGATCGACTTCGTCTAGTGACTCGGCCAGCACCAGCGGCTCGACATCCTCAAGTGATTCGACCAGCAACGCGCTGGCTTCGACGAGCGATTCTTCAGCAGGGACTGCGGCAACTTCTACTTCTATGACTCCGAGCGACTCGGCGAGCCTGTCCGCCTCGACGTCACTCAGCCTGAGCCAGTCCACCAGCGCATCAATCTCGGACTCTATCAACCAGAGCCAATTTATCAGCCAGTCCAACTCGGTGAGCACGGCGATCTCCAACAACGGTGGTGGAAGCGTCGTCGGGTCGCAGGTTGGGTCTTCTTCGTCCCGTCCGAGCAACACGCAGCAGATCCCGTCCAACTCACCCACGGCGACGGACCTGTCTGGTTACGGCGCACCCGGTTTTACCGTGACCCCGCAAGGGGGGTCGGGCAACTGGGTGGTCACTGCGCACAACGTGGCTCCTGGCACTGTCCTTTCTTTCTACGCGAAGACCGGTTCCACCTACACTGAGTTTTCTATCACCGTGTGGGGAGACGGATCATATTCAATCCCGATGGGGACCCCGAACATGATCTTCATCTCCACAAATATTCCTCCGGGAAACAGCCAGTTCGTATCCAACAGCCAGAGCCAGTCGGTCTCGACGAGCCAGAGCACATCCACAAGCCAAAGCACGTCAACCAGCCAGAGTGCGTCGACCAGCCAGAGTGCTTCGACCAGTCAGAGCGCGTCTGCTAGCCAGAGTGCGTCAACCAGCCAGAGTGCGTCCGCTAGCCAAAGTGCTTCAACCAGCGACAGCCTGTCGACGAGCACAAGCACGTCGATCAGCCAGAGCGCATCGGCGTCAGAGTCCAGCGCTGGCTCCGACAGCGGCTCAAGTTCGGCATCGCAGTCGGCGAGTGCGTCGACGAGTGCCAGCGAGTCCGCCTCGACCAGCGAGTCGACGTCCACCAGTGCGTCGGAGTCGACGAGTGAGTCGGCGTCGGAGTCGACGAGTGAGTCGGCGTCAGCAAGTGCTTCAGAGTCCGCCTCGGACAGTGCCTCTGAGTCCACGTCGACCAGTGCCTCTGGGTCTACCAGTGCGTCGGAGTCGGCCTCGACGAGCGCATCCCAGTCGGAGTCGACTAGCGCCTCAACGAGTGCCAGCGAGTCCGTCTCCGCCAGTGGGTCCGAGTCCACCTCGACCAGCGTCTCTGGCTCAGTCTCAGCCAGTTCGTCGGAATCCGCCTCGGCCAGCGCTTCCGAGTCCATGTCCACCAGTTCGTCGGAGTCTGCCTCGGCCAGCACCTCTGAGTCCGCGTCCACCAGCGCCTCCGAGTCGACGTCCACAAGTGGGTCGGAGTCTGCGAGTGAGTCGGCATCTACGAGTGCGTCAACAAGCGCCAGCGAGTCCGCTTCCACCAGTGCTTCGGAGTCTGCTTCGGCCAGCACTTCCGAGTCGGCATCTACGAGTGCGTCCCAGTCCGAGTCGACCAGCGCATCGACCAGTGCGTCGGAGTCGGCGAGTGAGTCGACAAGCGAATCGGCCTCTGCCAGTGGGTCTGAGTCGACCTCGACCAGCGTGTCTGGGTCGGTCTCGGCGAGTGCGTCGGAGTCGGCGAGTGAGTCGGTCTCCACCAGTTCGTCGGAGTCCACCAGCGCTTCTGAGTCGACGTCTGCTAGTGCGTCGGAGTCGGCGAGTGAGTCGACAAGCGAATCGGCCTCGACTAGTGAGTCGGAGTCGAGTTCTACGAGTGCTTCGGCCAGCACGTCCGAGTCGGTAT
>WRET01000031.1 GCA_009779195.1 Micrococcales bacterium | reverse complement strand
CGCGCGCCCCGGCGCCCGCCCCCACCTGCCCGCGCCCCCCGCCCCGCCCTCTCCGGATCGGGCGCAGCGGGCCGGCCCGCCGGAACCGCCCCCACCGTCTCGCCCCCGCCGTCTCGCCCTTGTTCACTGACGAGATCATCCACACAGGTCACAGCTCGCCGCGGTGCTGCAGGACCCGCATGGCGGTCCAGCCTAGGGGGATACGCAGCCAGTAGGTCAGGACGCGGAAGAGCACAGCCACGGAGGCGGCGATACCAGGGTTGAGGCCGACGGCACTGAGACCACCGGCCAGGGCCAGCTCGACAGTGCCCATACCGCCAGGGGTCGGGATGATCGCGCCAGCGGTGTTGCCGGTCAGGTAGATGACGGCGACCTGCACCAGGGACACGTTCTGGCCCAGGGCCAGCAGGCACGCCTCGAACGCCATGATGTACCCCAACGTCATGACGAGGTTGCCGGTGACAGCCAGGACGAGGCGGCGCGGCTGGCTGAGCATCTCCAGCAGGGCGGGCCACACCGTGCTCAGGGTCGGCCCGATCCGGGTGGTGACGAAGGTGCGCACCTGCGGGACCAGCAGCGACACCCCCACGGCGGCGACCACGGCAGCCAAGACGACCAGCACGGTCGAGGAGACCTCGACCGGCTGGTCGGTGCCACCGGGCACCACCGAGAGCACCAGCAGCACCACCAGCGTCACGATGACCTGGCTGACCTGCACCATCGCAACAGTCGTGGCAGCCACAGCCCGGCTGGCCCCGCGCCTGGTCAGCAACCGCAGGTTGAGCGCCGCCGGGCCGATACCCGCCGGGGCAGCCAAGGCGACGAACGTCGCAGCGGTCTGCACCATGGTCGCCCGTACCAGACCCACCTTCACCGGGGCGAGCGCCACCACAGCCAGCGCCGCGCCGACGAGCGTGAGCAACCCCAAGACGAACGCCACGACCAACCACCGCCAGTCCGAGGCGGCCATGGCGTCTTGGATCTGGTTGACGTTGATGGTGGCCAGCACACCGACGACACCGACCGCGACAGCCACGACGGTCAGCAACGTGCGTGCGCCGAACCGGACGAGCTGTTCGGGGGCGAGGTCCGCTTCGGGCAGCCGGGCGACGATAGCCTGGCGCAGGTCGCGGATGACATCGTCGCCGCCCTGCTTACGTGCGCGCAGCACGGTGCGGGTGGGCGAGGGGACCGCGACGGTCTGCAGCAACGTCCCCAGGGACGCGACAGCGTCCTCCCCCAGCGCGCGCACCGCAGAGTCCAGGGCACGGGTGGTACCGACCTGCGTGGCCAGCAACGTCAACAGCTGGACAGTGTCGATACGGCGGGCCAGCACAGAGCTGGCCACGTCACCGGTGCCCCAGCCGGTGAGCCACACATCGCCGTCGACGAGCCCGGCGGTGACAGTCCTGGTGTCGACCAACACCGTGTCGTCGGTCAGCCCCCGGTGCGCCACCCCCGCCGCGTGCGCGGTGCACAGCTGGGCCCACACCCGGTCGAGCACGGCGTCGCTGACTTCCCCCAGCTCGCTCAGCGGTACCGCGTCGGGGTGCTCGAAGACGAGCAGCATCGAGTCGTCGACCTCGGACATCGCCAGCAGCTGGGGTGTGCGGACCCCTGCGGCGTGCGCAGCGTGCGCCAGCAAGGCGGTGCGTTCGGCGGCCTGGCGCAACGACACGACCCGTCGCGCGTCCAGCCCGTAGCGGCGCACCGACCGCCAGAAACGGCGCAGCATACCGATCACCTGGCGGTCACCGTCGAGGACGACCAGGTCCAGGTCGAGCCCGTCGTCGTCGGTCAGGGCGTATGTCCGCGCGGCCGACGTGCGGGCCAGGGCAGCGCGTGCCGGGTCCACGGACGGCAACCAGTCGTCGTGGCTCGTCGAGACCCGCACCAACGTGCGCGGGCTGAACCCGGCACGACACACCCCGGCGACCAGCTGCGGCCCGTATGCCTGCTGGGTGGTGGTCCCTGCCAGGTACCGGGCGACGAGCCCGATGGTCCGCCCCACGAGCAGCGACACGATCGCCCCGGCCAGGGGTGCCTGCGCGGTGACCAGGACGACTGCGACAACCACCCACAGCATGGTCCACGACCAGCGCACAGACCGCCCTCGGCTGCGCGGCCCGGCGACGGTCAGCGTCGCGGCGAGCAGCGCGACGTAGGTCGGCAGCACCAACCTGCGCTGCCCGTCGAGCACCACCGACAGGCTCGCGGTCAAGGCGGCCGAGTCGAGGCCGAGCACCACCCACCCCAGAGCCCAGTTCCCCAACGTCGCCACAGCCGCCGCGACCACCGCTGCGAGCAGCTGGCGGGGTTGGCGCCGCACGGCCAGCTCAGCGGCCACAGCCACCGGTGCGAGCAGCGTCACCCCCACGACCAGCACGTTGACCGGCACGAACAAGATGCGCCACAACAGCTTGGAGATGGAGTGCACGTCTTCGGCGACACCTGTGGTGGTGCCCGGCGCGTACCTGGCCATGAGCAGCATCACGACGATCCCCAGCACTGCCACTGTCGCCGACAGCAGGTCCCCGGGGTGATGAGTCCGCGCCGCCGGGTCGTCGACGACGGTCGCCTGCGACCCCGGCTCACCGCACGCGGGCACGTCGACCGAGGCAGCGCCCACCTGGGCGTCGTCGTCGCTCGACCTGACCACGCCCAGAGTCTAGGGCGAGTCCCGCGGCCCCACGCACAAACGACGCACGTGAGGTGCGGACGCTGGCGAGGTGAGGACGGTCATGGGTGGTGGCGAATCATTCGCGTGGGCGCGAACACCGGCCAAGGCCCGGACAGTTCTCTAGGAGAAGCGACGCAGGCGCAGGGAGTTGGTCACGACGACCACGGAGCTGGCGGCCATGGCTGCACCGGCGATCATGGGGTTGAGCAGGCCAGCGGCAGCCAGGGGGAGGGCTGCGACGTTGTAGGCGAACGCCCAGGCGAGGTTCTGGCGGATGGTGCGCAAGGTCGCGCGGGACAGGCGCACGGCTTGGGGGATAAGCAACGGGTCGGCCCGGACCACGATGATGTCTGCGGCTTCGACTGCGACGTCGGCGCCGGTGCCCAAGGCGATACCCAGGTCGGCCTGGGCGAGGGCTGCGGCGTCGTTGACACCGTCGCCGACCATGACCACCGACTGTCCGGCGTCCTGGAGGTGCTGGACTGCTGCTTGTTTGTCCTCGGGGCTGACCTGTGCGCGCACGTGCGTGACGTTGAGCTGGGCGGCCACCGCCCGGGCGGTGCGTTCGTTGTCGCCGGTGAGCAAGACGGTGGTCAGGCCCAGCGCGGCCAGCTCGGCCACCGCCTGGGGTGCGCAGGGGCGCACAGGGTCACGCAGCGCGACCACACCCCGGGCGGCGCCGTCCCACGCGACGACCACAGCTGTGGCAGCGTCGTGTTCGACCTGCTCGACCAGATCCGCGACCGGGTCCGTGGCCACACCTTCTCGCGCGACCCACGCAGGCTGGCCCACGAGCACGTGTCGGGTCACCGGACCGGCGCGGACCACCCCGACGACCCCACCACCGGGTACCGCCTGGAACTCGTCCACGTCCCACGTGCTGTGACCAGCGGCAGCGATGGCCTGTGCGACAGGGTGCTCAGAACGGGTTTCGAGCGCTGCGGCCACGTCCACGACGAGTGCCGGGTCTTCGCCGTCGGCGGCCAGGACCTCCACCACGGCCATCTGGCCAGCGGTGAGGGTACCGGTCTTGTCCAGCACGACCGTGTCGACGGTCCGGGTGCGTTCGAGCACCTGGGGGCCTTTGACGAGGATGCCCAGCTGGGCGCCCCGTCCGGTGCCGACCAGCAGCGCCGTGGGCGTGGCCAGGCCCAGCGCGCACGGGCAGGCGATGATCAGCACAGCCACCGCCGCGGTGAACGCTGCCCCGGCCCCGGCCCCGAGCGCCAACCACACCACGAGCGTGACCAGCGACAACGCCACGACCACGGGGACGAACACTGCTGAGACCTGGTCTGCCAGACGTTGGACCTGGGCTTTGCCGGTCTGGGCCTGGGCGACCAGCCGTCCGATCTGCGCCAGACGGGTCGCGGCCCCCACAGCGGTCGCCTCGACGACCAGCGCGCCAGTGGTGTTGACGGTCGCACCGGTCACCAGGTCGCCTGGTCCGACCTCGACCGGGACCGGTTCGCCGGTCAGCAACGACGTGTCGAGGGCGGATGCGCCTTCGACCACCACCGCGTCTGTGGCGACCTTCTCCCCGGGGCGCACGAGGAAACGCGTGCCCACGCTCAGCACGTCGACCGGCACCCGACGTCCGACGTTGTCCCCGGTGTCGAGCACGGTCACCTCTTTGGCCCCCAGGTCCAGCAGGGTGCGCAAGGCGTCCCCGGCGCGTCCCCGCGCGCGGTGCTCGGCGTACCGGCCCAGGAGCAAGAACGTCGTGACCACGGCGCCCACCTCGAAGTACAGCTCGGGTGTGCCGGTATGGTCGGCCCCGGCTGCTGGCCACAGCGTGGGGTGCATGGTCATACCCAGCTCGCCAGCCCCGCCGAACAGCAGAGCCCACCACGACCACAGTGTCGCGGCGACCACACCTGTGGAGACCAACGTGTCCATCGTCGACGACCCGTGCCGTGCGGCCCGTGCCGCCGCCCGGTGGAACGGCCACGCCGCCCACGTCACCACCGGCAACGACACCAGCGCCACCACCCACTGCCACCCCCGGAACTGCAACGCCGAGACCATCGAGACCGCCACCACCGGGACGGTCAGCACGACCGCGGTCAGCACCCGTGCGCGGCTCACGCTGGGGGTGGTTTGGGCGTCGTCGGGGACGGATCCGTCCGGGTCTGCCACGTCGGGGGCGTCGGGACCGACCAGGACGGTGGCGTCGTAACCAGCGGCGCGGACAGTGTCGACCAGCGTCTGGGAGTCGACGGCCGAGCCTGGGTCGATGGCGACGTGGGCGCGTTCCAGGGCGAGGTTCACCGTCGCGGTGACCCCTGGCAGGCGGCCGAGCTTCTTCTCCACCCGGGCCACGCACGACGCGCAGGTCATACCGACGACGGCAAGCTCGACCTCGGCGCCCGGGTGGGTCACAACAACGAGCCCGGTGGGGTCAGCTGGTACCCGGCCTCGTCCACGGCGGCGGCAACAGCGTCGGGGTCGACAGCGGTGTCGCTGGTCACGACCACCAAGGACGATCCCCCGGTGTTCAGCTCGACCTGCACATCGCTGACTTCGGCGATAGCCATGAGCTCAGCGGTGACGTGGCGGACGCAGTGGCCGCACGTCATCCCGTCGACAGAAAACGTGGTCTGCATAGGTGCTCCTTCGTCCGGGCCCGTCGCTCGACCAGCAGCCGTCTGTGGCACAGACCGCCGCGTTGGCCTCGGGGCCAGACCACCATTCTTCCAGCGGTCAGCGGCCGCGTGCTGCACGACCGACAGTGCCAGCACCTGCGTCGGCACGATAGCGTGGTACCAATGATCCGCACGAGGAGGTCCCGTGGCCGACACACAGTCTGACACCCGGGTGGTCAAGGTGGCTGGCGCCCTGGCCGCCGTGGGCGCCGCCGCCATCGCCCAAAAGCTCATCTCCGCGGCGTGGAAAGCCGCCCGAGGCCGCAAACCTCCCACCGTCGACGACGTCGACGAGGGTGCAGGAATGGTCGAGGTCGTCGTCGCCGCAGCTGTCACCGGTGCTCTGGTCGCCGTCGTGAGAGTCCTGGCCACCCGCTCCGCCGTCCACGCCACCCGCCAGGCCATCGCCCGCTCCGCCGCCGCCGCTGACGACTCCGTCGCCTGACCTGGACGTCGAGGTGCGAGGCAGGCCGGGGTGAGCACCGACGACGACCCAGGCACAACCGCGGACCAGCCGACCACATCGACGCAGGCGCTGGATGGGCAGTTGTCGATGACGACCGCCCGACGGCGGCTGGGCGTAGAGATCGCGATCGTGCTGGGCCTGTCCTTGGCCCGCTCGGGGTTCCACGCGGTCATCGTCCTGGTCGACCGGCTCACAGTGCCGACTGCGCTGGCCGACCAGACGGCCACGCTCAACCCGTCCCAGTCCGAGCGGCCCTGGCTCGACCTGCTCTACCAGCTGTACTACCTGACGTTCCCTCTGGTCCCGGTCGCTCTCGCGCTGTACCTGCTGGCACCGACCATGCGCAAGGCGGCCCGCCGTATCGGTCTGGACTGGTCACGCCCATGGCGTGACCTGGGCGTCGGCGTAGCACTGGCCGCAGCCATCGGTGTTCCTGGCCTGGGCCTGTACGCGCTGGGCCGGCTGGCAGGTATCACCGTGCAGGTGCAGCCTGCCGGGTTGGACGCGACCTGGTGGACGATCCCTGTCCTGCTCGGCTCAGCCCTGCAAGCCGGGCTGCTCGAAGAAGTCATCGCTGTCGGCTACCTCAGCGAACGTCTGCGGGACCTGCGCTGGAGCGTCCCGGCCATCATCGCCGCCTCGTCGCTGCTGCGAGGTTCGTACCACCTCTACCAAGGTTTCGGACCGTTCGCCGGCAACGTCGTCATGGGCGTGGTCTTCGCCCTGTGGTACCAACGCACCCGCCGCGTCATGCCCCTGGTCGTCGCCCACACCGTCATGGACGCCGTGGTGTTCGTCGGCTACCCCCTCATACCCGACGCCTGGTTGCAGACCCTGCACCTGATGTAGGCCGTCACCCCCACGAAGGCAAGGCTTCCACGCAAAGACAAGTCTTCAAATCCTTGCTTCCGCGTGGAAGCCTTGCCTTGGTGGCCCCCATCACGCCTCGGGGGGGAAGAAGGGTGTCCCGGAGGTCTTCGCACTTATGAAGCGTGCGCGGCGAGGTACTGGCTGGCCGCGTCCCGCACCAGCTCGGACAGGCTGCGTCCTTCGGCGCGGGCTTGTGTGCGCATGGCGGTGTCGAGCGAGCGTGGCGCCCGTACTTGCCACTGCGGGGAGGTCTCGCCGGGCGTGCCGGGGTCCAGCGAGGGGCGGCCGCCGCGTGCGGCGCGTCGGACCTGTTCGCGGCCTGCGGGGTCGGTCGGCGGCCGTCCCCCCAGATCCCGCTGCGGCGGCCTGGGTGTACCGTCCGGGATTAGCGGCCGTCGTAGACTGGTGGGTGCGAAGGGCACGAGCCCCGAGAAGTGAGCCCGGCAGCCATCCGGACGGTTGGTGAGCCGGGCTTCGCGCTGTGCCTGCACCAACCCCACGACCACAGGGCCTCATACCCGACGCCTGGTTGCAGACCCTGCACCTGTTGTAGGACGTGCACCTTGGGGCGTGGCCAGGTCGGGCGACGACAGTCGGCCGGTACGATGGGGCGATGGTCCGCAAGAAGTTGCCGATCGGGATCCAGACCCTGCGCGAGATCCGCGAAGACAACTGTTATTACGTCGACAAGACCGGGTACGCCCAGCGCCTGGTTGCCGAGGGCAAACCGTACTTCCTGTCCCGCCCACGCCGTTTTGGCAAGTCACTGTTCCTCGACACCCTGGCCCAGATGTTCGCCGGGAACAAAGCCTTGTTCGAAGGGCTCGCCTGCTACGAGACCTGGGACTGGGACACTGTCTACCCTGTCGTCCGCCTGAGTTTTGCCGACGGGATCATCACCGACCTGCCGATGCTCGAACGGCGTATCCACCGTCTGCTGTCAGACAACGCCACCCGGCTCGGTGTCGGCCCCCTGGACGAGGACGTCGTCGACGCGTTCATCACGTTGATCCGCACCGCCGAGGCTGTGCACGGGCAACGGGTCGTCGTCCTCGTCGACGAGTACGACAAACCCATCATCGACAACATCACCAACCCCGACCTGGCCACGAAGATCCGTGACAGCCTGCGGAACCTGTACTCGGTCCTCAAAGGGCAAGACGCCCACCTGAAGTTCGTCATGCTCACGGGCGTGTCGAAGTTCACCAAGGTCAGCCTGTTCTCTGAGCTCAACCACCTCAACGACATCACGCTCGACACGTCGTACTCGGCCATCTGCGGCTACACCGAAGCCGACCTCGACGAGGTGTTCGCCCCCGAGCTGGACGGCCTGGACCGCGACCAGGTCCGCGAGTGGTACAACGGTTACGGCTGGACCGGCCAGTCGGTGTACAACCCGTACGACCTGCTGCTGCTCTTCGCCAAACGCACCTTTGAGCCCTACTGGTTCGAGACCAGCACCCCCCGGTTCTTGGTCGACACGCTCACCTCCCGTCGCTTCTTCGTCCCGAACCTCGCTCGCTCGTACGCCTCGTCAACCCTCATCTCGAAGTTCGACGTCGGTGACCTGAGCGTCGAGGCCCTGCTGTTCCAGACCGGCTACCTCACGATCACCGGCACCGAGCTCGTCGGCGGCGAGACCTTCTACATCTTGGGCTACCCCAACCGCGAGGTCCGCAGTGCCCTGAACTGCGTCCTGCTCGGCTGGCTGAGCAACAACCCAGCCGGCGTCGACGACCACCGCCGCCGCCTGCGCGGGATCCTCGAAACCGGGGACCTGCCCGCCCTCGGCGAGTTCTTCACGTCGTTGTTCGCCGCGATTCCGTACAACTGGTATGTCAAGAACGACATTGCCGAGTACGAGGGCTTCTACTCGTCGGTGTTCTACGCGGCCCTGGCTGCCACCGGCCTGGAACCCATCCCCGAAGACTCCTCGAACCACGGCCGCCTGGACCTGGCCGTCCGCGCCGGCGCACACCTGTACCTGCTCGAGCTCAAGGTCGACCAGCCCCCCGGCAGCGCCCTTGACCAGATTAAAACCCGCGGCTACGCCGACAAGTACGCCGGCCACACCCCCATCCACCTCGTAGGCGTCGAGATCTCCAGCAAGACCCGCAACCTCGTCGCCTTCGACACCGAAACTATCCACCCCAATGACTGAGGACTACGCCCGAGCCGAACGAATCGTCGATAAGGCAGCCCGCATCGGCCTGTCCCTCGGCCCGTTGATGGACCCGGCCGCAATCGACGCGATCGAGGTGCGGCTCGCAGTGGCATTCCCCGAATCGTACCGAGTCTTCTTGACCCATGTCGGGGGCTACGACGTGATCTATCCACTGGACCAGTCGCTGCAAAAAGCCGAGGACTGGGAAACCGACCTCACCAAGGACTGCCCCCTCGTCGACGACCTGGACGAGGTCGAGTTCGAGGGCCGCGAGCCTGACCCCGACACCCACTCCCGACGCCTGGGCAACGCCCAAGACCTGCTGGATTCAGGCCGGGAGCCCTCTTCTCCTGAGCACGACCGTGACCTGGAGTATTTCCAGGCGTTCTGCACCCAGTGGCACGCGTTGATGGCTGGCACGATAGAGATCGCCGAACACGGTTGCGGAGACTTCTACCGCCTGGTGCTCGACGGCCCGTCTGCTGGCCAGGTCTGGACCACCAGCCTGCCGACCCAAACCGAGACGCACGGCAAGCCCGGCTACGACGATCCGAGTTTCTGGTCGCTGCGGGTAGACATCCTCACCTGGTACGAACGCTACCTCGACTGGTGCCTTGGCTGGCGCCCACCGCCCGAGACCCCCTCTGTCCTTGCGTTCGGCGACAACCCAGACCACAACTTTCCTCGTACCTGACCACCGTCGGCCACCACGTTCACCGAGTCACGCAAGGCCGAGCGACCTGGGCCGCACGTACGCTGCGGCACACCTGCCGCGCTGTCGGCCGCACCTCCCACCCAGCGCGAAATCCGGCCCGAAGACCGTTCCTCACACTTCGGAGAGGAAGAAAGCCGACAGGAATGGCTTTTCGGCTGCGTCCAGCCATGGCGTCGGGATGTCGCAGGGTTCTGGGACGAGGATTCTTCCAGTGATCGCGCAGGTGGTGTCACGGTCGCCGAGGGCGGACACCACCGTCCACAGGGCTTGTTCGTAACTGTCCATGAAATGCGCAGCGCACCACACGGCGATGGGGACCGCGTTGATTGACGGTTGGCGGTGCGTCCACTGCCCGGGTAGCGCAATTCTCTCAGCAATGCTGAGAGAATTGCGTTGTGCCTGGTCAGAGCCGTTTTTTGCGGCTCTGGGCTGCCTCTCCTGGCGTTCTGGCTCGGTTCGGGCGGCTAGTCCCTGGCGGTACAGTCTTGCGCTCCGTCTCACGAGAGGGCCGTCCGTTTCTCTCGGAACCGCTGAGAGAGAACCGTGTTATGCCTGGTCGGCAATATGTTCTACGGCCCAGCGTCCAGTGCGGGTCGCGACAGCTGGTCGTGGTGGGCTTGGTCTTCCTCTCCGGGGCGGCGCCGCCCAATTCTCTCAGCACTGCTGAGAGAATTGCGTTGTGCCTGGTCAGAGGTGAGGTCAGTCGTCGTCGGTGTGGGCGTCTCGGGTGAGCTCGTCGACGAGGAGGCGTTCGGGGGACATGCGGCCGGTGCGGTGGGCGGCCCGGCCGACGAGGTGGGCGGCGACGGGGGCGGTGAGCATGGCGAAAACCACCACGAGCAGGAGGGCCCATACGGTGGCGCCGGTGCGTAGGCGCAGGGCCAGGCCGACCAGGACGAGGACCAGTCCGAGGGTCTGGGGTTTGGTGACGGCGTGCATCCTGGCCAGCAGGTCAGGGAAACGCAGGACGCCTACTCCGGCGGCGAAGGCCAGGAAGGACCCGCCGAGAAGGCACACTGCTGCGGCTGCGTCGGCGAACGAGGTCCACCAGGCGGCGCTCATGAGGTCTTCTCCTGGTGGTTGGTGTCCTGGTGGTTGGTGCCCCGGTGGTTGGTGCCCTGGCGGTCGGTGTCCTGGTGGTCGGTGTCCAGGTCGTCGAGGTCCTCGGAGGCCCACTCCTGGGCGCGTGCGATGGCTTTGGCCAGCGCGGCTTCCCAACGGGTCAGGACCCGTCCTTCACCTGGGGGTTCAGAAGACACGAAGCGTGCCACGGCCACCGACCCGACGAAACCCACCACTGACAGGGCGACGAGCACCGGCACCACGTCGGACCGGCGTTCGATGGCCGCGTACAACGCGACACCTGCCACGAGTGTGGTGACCAAGATGTCCAGGGCCACGGAACGGTCGAGGATCGACGGGCCGATCTCCGCCCGGACGATCGCCATCAACCCCCCGGCCAGCACGAGGATCCCGCAGATCCACACCACGACGGTCACCGGCGCACCTCCAGCCCGGCCTCAGCCAGCTCTTCGTCGGAGGCCAGCGCACGCAGCAACCGTTCCTCCTGCTCCAGCACGTGCGCACGTGCCGCCTCGATCCCTTGCAGGTCTTTGGCGTCCAGCACGTGCAGGTACAAGGTGCCGGTGAGCCGTCGCGCGTCGACGACCACCGTCCCAGGCACCAGCGAGCACAGCTCAGCGGTCAACGTCAGGTACAGGTCTGACTTCGAGCGCAGCCGCACGGCGATAACCGCACCGGTCGGTACATAACCAAGCCGCAGCGCGACGACCGCGACCTCCAGCGACCCGCGCACCAGGTCGACGGCGAACCGGGCCAGCAGCCGCACCACACCCCACGGGCGCACCCGCCCGTGGAAACCCATCGGTGTCATCGGCAGCGCCACGGTGACTGCGACGCCCACGAGGACCCCCGCGACGATATTGCCCACCGACACCTGCCCCCACAGCGCCACCCACACCCCGGCGAGCCACGCCACCGACCACCACTGCACCCGGCGGGCCATCATGGCTCCCCCGTGCCAGGCGGCACCGCCGCACGGTAGGGGTCAGGCAGGACGGCGTCGACGTACGGATCGCGCTCGGACAGGTCGATGGCGGTCTGGGTGGTGTAGGAGTACAGCGGTCCGGCGGCCACCGTCAGGCCCAGCGACGCCACGACCAGCGCCGCCGCCGGCCACATCATGCCCAGCGGCACGCGCCGGGCTGGCAGCGGACGGGGCGCGGGCTGCCAGAACGCCTTGTTCCACGCCTTGACCATGGCGTACAAGGTGAGCAGGGACGTGACGACCGACCCGCCGATGAGCACGTACGCGACCGGTGTGCCCACCTGGGCGCCAGCCTCCAGCAACCCCACCTTGCCGACGAACCCCGACAACGGCGGGATACCCGCCAGGTTGATCGCCGGGACGAAGAACAGCACGGCGATCACCGGGGCCGCTTTGGCCATCCCTCCCAGGCGTGTCAGCGACGTCGTCCCGCCGTACCGTTCGACGAGCCCGGCGACGAGGAACAACGCGGTCTGCACAGTGATGTGGTGCACGACGTAGTAGATCGCCGCGGACCACGCGTCGGACGTGGCCAGCGCCACCCCGAACACCATGAACCCGATATGGCTGATGAGGGTGAACGACAGCAGACGTTTGATGTCGTCCTGGGCGACAGCGCCGAGGATCCCCACGATCATCGTCGCCAGGGCCATCCACATGAGCACGTCGTCCAGGCCCCCGGCCGGGAACAGCAGGGCACGGGTGCGGATGATGGCGTACACCCCGACCTTGGTGAGCAGGCCTGCGAACACTGCGGTGACCGGAGCCGGGGCGGTCGGGTAGGAGTCGGGCAGCCAGAACGCCAGGGGGAAGATCGCCGCTTTGATACCGAACGCCACGAGCAGCAGCATTCCGATGAGCAGCCGCACCCCCGGGTCCACGTCGGCCATACGCTCGCCCATCTGAGCCAGGTTGAGCGTGCCGGTGGCGCCGTACGCCACAGCGATCCCGATCAAGAACAGCAACGAGGAGGTGACGGCCACGACCACGTACACCGCCCCTGCCCGGATACGTTCGGCGGTGCCGCCGAGGGTCAGCAGCACGTACGACGCGGCGAGCAGCACCTCGAAACCCACGTAGATGTTGAACAGGTCGCCGGAGACGAACGCGTTGGCGACCCCGGCGGTCAAGATCAGGTACGTGGGGTGGAAGATGGACACCGGGCCGATGCGTTTGGCGGTGGTCTCCTCGTCGTCGCCCTGGGCGTGCGAGTACAGCAAGACGCACAAGGTCACCGCCGACGACACGGTGAGCATGAGCGCCGAGAGCCGGTCGGCGACCACGACGATGCCCACGGCGGGGTCGCCGCGCCCTGCCCAGTCGCCGATCTCCAGCACCAGCGGCCCGTCACGCACAGCCAGCAGCAACGCCACCGACACCCCCAGGACCGCTGCGAGCGTGGTCACCGCGACGAACTTCTGCAGCCGGGCACGCCCGAACAACGCGAGCGTCAGCCCTGCTCCCAGCAGCGGCAAGATCACCGGCAGAGGGACCAACCAGCTCATGGCGCACCCCCCGGCGCCGGTGCGGGCTCGTCGGTCTCGTCGCGGGTCTCCCCGGCCTCGGAGTCCAGGTCCATACCTTCGTCGGTGTCGGCACCGCGCACCGACGGACGGTCACGGGCGGCCAGGCGCGCGATACGGCGGTCTTCGACGTCGTCGGCGACCTCGTCGTGGCGGTGCAGCTGCCACGACCGGTAGCTCATGGCCAGCAAGAACGCTGTCAGGCCCAAGGTGATGACGATGGCTGTGAGCACCATCGCCTGGGCCAGGGGGTCGGCCATCCCTTCGGCCATGGCGTCGGCGGAGACGTCTTGGGTGACGATCGGGGGGCGTCCTGCTGCTCCGCCTGCCACCAGCAGCAGCAGGTTCGCAGCGTTGCCGATCAAGATCAGGCCGAGCACGATACGCGTCAGGCTGCGTTCCAGCAGCAGGTACACACCCCCGGCGGTGAGCGCGACGATCACCACGACGAGGGTGAGGTTGGGGGTGAGGTCGTTCACGGGTCCACCGCCTCGGTGTTCGCAGGCGAGCCTGGCGACGTGGCCGACGACGAGGCGACTGGCGGGCTGGGCCGACGGGTCGGGACGCCGAACGGTGGGTCGTCGCCGGACTCGGCGCGCCAGTCCAGCTCGGCACCCAACGTGCGCAAGATGTCCAGCACCAGCCCGACGACCACCAGGTACACCCCGATGTCGAAGAACAGGCTCGTCACCAGCTCTACGTGCCCGATCAGCGGCAGGTCCAGGGGTACGACGGTCGAGGTCAGCACCGGGGCGCCGAGCACCATCGCCACCACCCCCGTACCTGCTGCGACGAACAGCCCCGCACCCAGCAGCGCCCCGGGCTGCACCGGGGCAGCCTCACCCAGCTCGTACCGCCCGGCCGCCAGGTACCGCACCGTCAGGGCGATCCCTGTGACCAGCCCTGCCGCGAACCCGCCACCAGGGGCGTTGTGCCCGGAGAACAGCAGGTACACCGAGTACACGATCATCGTGTGGAACAGCACCCGGGCGACGACCTCGAACACCACGGACCGGCGCCGCGGGGCCAAGGTGGCCACCGCCGCCAGCCACAGGGTGTTGCGCTGGGCCCCAGCGTCAGGTTCAGGCAGCGGCTCGGTGGGCGGGTCGGCGTTGCGGCCCCACACCCCCGGCTCGGCCGACGCCTCGTCGGTGCGGAAGATCCGCCCGGTGCGCCGTGAGACGAACACCATCGACGCCACCCCGGTCGCGGCGACGAGCAGCACGGAGATCTCCCCGACCGTGTCCCAGGCCCGGATGTCGACGAGGGTGACGTTGACGACGTTGTGCCCGTGACCCCAGTCCACGGCCTGTTCGGGGAAGTGCTTGGCGATCGGGTCGGCGACAGGAGCGGACCCCGCGACCAACGCCAGACCCCCCACGACGAGCCCGACAGCCAGCCCCAGCGCCAGGCGCAGGTAACGCGAGGCGGCCAGGGGACGCACCGAGTAGTACGTCGGCAGCCGCCGCAGCACCAGCACGAACACCACGAGGGTCACAGTCTCGACCAGCACCTGGGTCAGCGCCAGGTCTGGGGCGCCGTGCAGCAAGAACAGCCCGGCGATGGCGTACCCGCCGATACCCAGCAAGATCGCGGCTTTCAACCGTCGGCGCGAGCGAGCCACGAGCACCGTGGACACCACCACAACCCCCCCGAGCGCGACCTGCCCGAGGCTGTCGAACGCCCGCACGTGCTTGGGGAACTGCGTGCTCGTCACCAGCAACGACCCGACCCCGACGACGAACACCATCAAGATCATCCCCAGGTACACCGGCAGGGAACCACGCTGGACCGCACCGGTGACGTCCGCGGCGAAGTCGTCGAGCTGGCGCATCCCCCGCCGGTAGATCCGGTCGGCCGACACCGGGTGCCACACCCTGGCCTGCAGCTGTTCGACCTTGTCGCGGACCAAGAACAGGCCCAGCCCGGTGGCGAGCACCACCGCGGTGACACCGGCGACCGCCGGCCCGCCCCACAACGACAGGTGCCCGGCAGGCCCTGGGTAGGTGTCGGCGTGACGCCCGAGCACACGTTCGGACAGGGCCGGGGCCATGCCGGCGGCCAGGCCGAGCACTGTCAGCAGACCAGAAGGCAACCCGAGCAGAGGAGAGCGGCGGCGCAGCGTCGTCGGCCCGTCCGGCGGTACGACAGTCCCGTCCGGCCCGCCGACGAGGACCACCGGTTTCGTGCCGAACGCGCCCCACCAGAACCGCAACCCGTACGCCATGGTGAGCACCGACCCGGTGGCGACCATGACCAGCAGCACCGCACCGGTCGTGCCGTCGTCGGCCAGTGCTGCCAGCGCCGCCTCTTTGGCCACGTACCCAGCGGTCGGCGGCAGACCGACCATGGACGCCACAGCCACGGCGCCGACGGCCGCAGTCCACGGCCGGGCGCGGCCCACCCCCGTCAAGCAGCGCAGGTCACGGGTACCCGCGGCGGAGTCCACCACACCGACGACGAGGAACAACGCCGCTTTGAACATGGCGTGCGCCCCCAGCAACGCCAGACCGGCCAGCGCCGTGGCGCGGGTGCCGTACCCCACGAGCAGCACCACCAGCCCCAGCTGGCTGACCGTCCCGAACGCCAGGACGAGCTTGAGGTCGTTCTGGCGCAGCGCCCGGTACCCGCCGAGCAGGAGCGTGGCCGACCCTGCCACGAGCAGCACCGGCCGCCACCCCGCGTACGTGGCGAACGCCGGGGCGAACCGTGCCACGAGGTACACCCCGGCTTTGACCATGGCCGCGGCGTGCAGGTACGCCGACACAGGCGTCGGCGCGGCCATCGCCGCTGGCAGCCAGAAGTGGAACGGCACGAGCGCGGACTTGGTCAGTGCCCCGGCCAGCACCAGCACCACCGCGGTGATGATGGTGCCGCTGCTCGGCGGCGGGTCTGCGACGACCTGCGACAACCGCCAGGTACCTGCCTGGGTGCCGATGAGCACCAGGCCCACGAGCATGGCCAGCCCGCCTGCGGTCGTGACGACGATCGCCTCCATCGCGGCGCGCCGTGAGGTCTTGCGGTCCGAGTAGTGCCCGATGAGCAGGTACGACGTGATCGTCGTCAGCTCCCAGAAGACGAACAAGACGATCATGTCGTCGGCGGTGACCAACCCGAGCATCGACCCGGAGAACCCCATGAACACCGCGGCGAACCGCCCTGTCCCGCTGGCGCCCTTGGAGAAGTACGACGCGCAGTACACCAGCACCAGCGCACCGACCCCACCCACGACGACGGTCATCACCCACGACAACGTGTCCAGGCGGAACGCCAACGCCAGGTGCAGCTCGGAGACCCACGTCACCGACTCGCTCGGCGCTGCCCCGTCGACGACCCGCGACGTCCAGGTCAGAGCCCACACCGCCGCCGCCGCTGGTACCAACGCCAGCACGTAGAACGCCTTGCGTCCCATCCACCGCACAAGCACAGGCGCGCCCACGGCCACCACGAGGTGAACGACGAGCAGCACAAGCAACGGTCCGGCTCCGTTCTCGGGGTCGGGTACCGGAAGGTCAGCCTCCACGGGTCATCAGGACCCCGAGCCTACCAACCACTACCTCGCACCCCCGCCACCGTTGTCCGCGCGCCTGCGTCGGCCCTTCGAAAGCTGGGCCTGCCGGTGAGAGCTGGCCCGGCTTTCGTTGATGGGACGGGCATGTCGCGGGGTCGTGACACCTGTGGTGACCGTTTGCTGAGGCTGGTTGGTTTGTTGCTGAAGCTGGTGGGTTTGGGCTGATGGGCACGTAGGCTAGCCAGGTGCGTGACCGGTGGAGCTGCAGCGGCGAGGGTGCGCGTCGGGTGCTGGCGTTGGGTGTCGCCGTCGGTGTGTTGGTCGTGGGCCTGGTTGCCTCGTTGCTCGCCCCGTCGGCGCCGGCCACCCTGGCCGCGCCGTTGCCGGTCCCGCCGCCGAACACCGACCCGGTGCCCGAGAGAGCCCAACGGCCGTTGGTGCTGCTGGGCACCGCAGGTCTGCGCTGGTCGGACGTGTCGCAGACGAACACCCCCACCCTGGCCGCGCTGTCACAGACCTGGGGTGTCGCGAACATGGCGGTGCGCACCGTGCGCCCGACGACCTGCCCCGCCGACGGGTGGCTGACTGTCTCAGCCGGGAACCGTACCGGCGACCTTCCCCATCGCGACGGGTGCCGCGACCTCGGCGGGGTCAGGGCCGGACGGGTCGATTTCTGGGACCAATACCTGCGAGGCAGCCACGACGGCACCGTGCCGGGCCAGCTCGGCCAGGCGCTGGCAGCCGCAGAGATCCCTGTGGCGGGTATCGGCCCGGGTGCCGCTGTGGCTTTGGCACGTACCGACGGCACGGCCCCTGAGCGGTGGGTGCCACGCCCTGAGGACCCCGAAGACCTGACCCAGGCCGTGGTCGAGGCCCTCAAAGGTGGGACCCGGGTCGTGGTGGTCGACCTGGGTGTGGTCCACGACGACGCGTCGGCCACGCAGGTCGACGCGGCGCTGCACGCGGCCCTGGCAGGGGCGGGCGACGCCAACGTGCTGGTCGCGTCCGTGGCGGACCGGCCCGGTGGCGGACCGGACCTGCAGCTGGTGGCCAGGGGCCAGGTGGACGTGTCCGCACCGGGGTTGTTGACCTCGGCGTCGACCCGCCAGAACGGGGTCGTGGCGGGCACGGACATGACCGCGACGCTGCTGTCGTGGGTGGGTATGGGCGGGGACCTGCGCCCGTCGTGGGTCGCCGGGATGCCCCTGCGCCAGCGGGCCCCTGGTGACGGGGTCGACGGCCTGGTTGACGCGGCCGAGCACGCCACCGTGGTCCGGCCGCTGGTCTCGCGGTTCTCCCTGGGCCTGGTCGTGGTGAACATCGTGCTGTGCGCAGCGGCGTGGCTCGCTGTGGCACGAGCGGCCGGACGCGTCCCGTCCAGGCGACGAGCCGCCAAGGCCCGACACCTGGTGCTGCGCTGGCTGACCATGGCAGGGCTTGCTGCGGCGGCTGTGCCGGCGAGCCTGCTGCTGGCGAACCTGGTGCCGTGGTGGAGGGCCGCGATTCCGTCGTTGGCGCTGGCGCTGACCGCGGGGGTGGTGGCGACCGGGATCGTCGGGTTGGCCCTGGCTGGCCCGTGGCGGCGCTCAGCGCTCGGGCCAGCCGGGTTGGTCGCCGCTGTGACGGTCGGGGTCGTCGTCGTCGACCTGTTCACCGGTCCGCGGCTGGCGCAGTCGGCGGTGTTCGGCACACTAACGCTCGCCGGGCAGTTCTTCGGCTTGGCCAACACGACGTTCGCGTTGGCCACCACCGGGACGTTGCTGCTGGTCAGCGTGCTGGTGGTACCGCTGGTGCGCGCCGGGCGCCGCACCTGGGCCGCGGTGGTGGCCCTCGCAGCCGCGGTGGCGCTGACCGTCGTCGACGGCTCGCCGACCTTAGGCGACTTCGGCGGGACACCCGCCCTCGTCCCAGCGTTCGCCATGCTCGTCGCCGTCTTGCTGGTCGGGCCGGTCCGTCGCCGGACGGTCGCGCCACGGCTGCGCGCCTGGCTGCCGTCCGGCGCACCGTTCGCGGGGCTGGCTGATGCGGCGCCGACGCTCGGGCCTTTTTTCGTCGCGACCGCCACGGCGCTGCTCGTCGGGTTCGTCGGCAACGGCTCGGCGATCGCCATCCCGGCGGCCGGAGCGGCGGTCGTCGTGCCGCTGGTCGTCGCGGTCTGCGCCGGGTGGCTTGCCCGGGTCCCGGCCAAGCCGGTGCTCGACGAGCCAGACCGTGGCGAACCAGCTGGCAGCGCAGAGCCGGACCGTAGCGACCGGCGGACCGCTGCCCTGGCCACAGCCGCAGCCGGGGTCGTGGCGCTCGTCGTCACGTTCATGCTGTGGTCTGGTGGTGCCCTCACGCCGCAGGTGGTCCAGGCCGCTGGTCACCACCTGGTCAGGCTGGTCGTGGTCGTCGTCGTGGCGGTGCTGGTGCTCGTGCTCGGCGCGGTCGCGGTGATCACCTGGGGGATACGGGGGCGCGGCGGCCGGGTGGTGCCACCGCAGCTGCGCAAGACCACCGTCGCGACGTTGCTGCTGGTCGGCTGTGCCCCGGCTGGCGCCTTCTTGGCTGGGCTGTCACGTTGGTGGGCCACCACGGTGCCGACAGTGTTCGCACCCATGTGGTGGGCGGTCGCGACAGTCGCGGTGGCGCTGGCCGCGTGGCTGACGTCACGGGCATCCACCCCGGGGCCCGGACGGCTGACCACCTGGACCGCGGCACTGACCTGGCTGGCGCTGAGTGTCGACCAGCTCGCTGGCGCCCCGTTGGCGCCCGGGTCGGTGCTGGGCAACCTGGCCGGGGTGCACGTGCTGGCAGGGCTGGCGCTCGCCGCGGCCCTCGGCACGCACCTGCGCCGGCCTGGCGGGGTTGCTGGCACCCTCACAGCGGCTGGTGCGGTGGTGCTGGTCGGCGTGGTCACGGTTGTTGTGGTCGGTTGGCCGCCCGGGGGCCAGGTGGTGCTGGCTGCGGCGTTCGCGGTGCTGGTTGCCGGGACCGTCGGGGGGCTGGCCCGCCTGCCGCACCGGTGGGGGTCGCAGGCGGTGCTGCTCGCGGCCTCACTCGTGGCGCTGCTCGCCGTGGCCTCGTCTGGCGGGCAAGGCCGGGTCACCGCGGTCGTGGTGGCGGTGCTGGCTGGCGCGGCGCTGGTGGCCGCATCGGCCCTGGACCACGCCTGGGGCTCGCTGCCCGACGACCCACTGGCCGTCGCCGCACCGGCGCGCACCATCCCCGCGGTGATCGTCGCCACCGGGGGTGGTCTGGTCGCTTTGGTGCTGCTCGCGCAGGTCTTCGTCCCGTTGGTACCGCGGCCCGCAGGCGCGGTGACCGCCGGTCGAGGTGCGTCGGCGGTCTCACCTGACAGGCCTGTCGTCGTCGTGGGGGTCTCCGGGGTCGCCTGGGACGCGCTCAGCCCTACCGGCACCCCGACGCTGTGGCGGCTGCTCGACGACGGAGCGCCAGCGGCGGCAGTCGTCCCCGGGGTGACCGGCCCGAGCCGGCAGTGCCCAGCCGAAGGCTGGTTGGCGCTGTCGTCGGGCCGTAACGCGCTCACCGGTACGACCAGTCCGGGCGTGCCGTTCTCGTGCCTGCCGGTCGAGACGGTCGCGCGCCCGGACGGCAGCGCCGTGATCGTCGGTTTCCAGCAGCTGGCCGACCTGCAGACCACCTCCGAATACCGGCCCCGGCTCGGTGCGCTCGGCCAGGCGCTCGCCACCTCGACCGGGTGTGCGACAGCAGTGGGCCCCCGGGCAGGGCTCGCACTGGCCACCCCCGACGGTTCGGTCCCACGCTACCGACCGCTGGAGGCCGCACTCGACGACGGCACCGACGCCTTCGACTGTCCGATCACCCTGGTCGACGCTGGCTCGGCAGCACCGACGCCGACCACCGCTGACCAGACCGTCGACACGGCCGCCGCGTCGGTGCAGGTGGACGAGGTCGACAGCCTCGACGCGTCGCGCCAGATGGACCAGGCCGCCGACACTGCCGACGCGTTGCAGCGCGTGGACCAGACGGTCGGCCAGCTGATCGCCGTCGTACCTGACGACGTGACGGTGCTCGTCGTCGACACCGGGCCGGACGCCCTGGGACCGGGCCGGCTCGGGGTGGCCTTCGGTGACGTGTCCGACGGACGCCGGTACCTGACGAGCGCCGCGACCCGCTGGAGCGGGGTGTTCCGGCTGCACGACGTGCCGTTGACCTTGCTGGACCACGCTGGCGTCCCAGCCTCCGACGACTTTTCTGGTGCGCCGCTCGTCGTCGGAGCCCAGCGTCCGGCCGACCCGACGACGACGGTCAGCGAGCTGGCCGAGCTGTCGACGCGTGACCAGGCCCTGCGCGGGACGTCGATGGAAGTCACCAAGGTGCCGCTGTACACCGCGCTGGTGGTGCTGCTCCTCGCGGCGGTGGGCGGCCCGCTCCTGGCCCGGTACGCGTCGGCCTGGTTGCCACGCGCGCGTCGGGTCGCCGACGTGGTGCTGCTGGTGATGGCCGCGATGCCGGTAGGAGTGTTCGCCATGACGGCGACGTGGTGGTGGCAGGTCACCACGCCGTCCTGGTCGATGTGGGGCGCGCTGGTCGCGGCCACTGTCGCGGCGGCCGGCTGCGTGGCGCTGGTGCCGCGGCGACGGTTGACCACAGGCCCGGGTCTGCTCGCAGGTATCGCGTTCGTGCTGCTCACCGTGGACGCGCTGGCCGGCACTCCGCTGCACCGGGGCAGCCCGTTAGGCCCGGCGGTGGCCGGAGGCGGGCGGTTCTACGGGTTCGGCAACCCCACGTATTCGCTGTACGTGGTCGCGGCTTTGGTCACTGCCACCGTGGTGGGCGGTGCGCTGGTCCGGCGCGGGCGTCGGGTGTCTGGTGTCCTGGCCGCGAGCGCGGTGTGCGCCACAGCGTTCGTCGTGGACCTGTGGCCTGACCTGGGCGCTGACCTCGGCGGCGGGCTGGTGCTGGCACCGGCTGGCGTCGTGGTGGTGCTCGGGGTGGCCGGGGCGCGGTTGACCTGGCGGCGGCTGGCCGTCGCCGGGGTCCTCTCCGTCGCGCTGGTCGGCGCGATCGGGGTGCTGGACTGGCTTCGGCCACCGGGCGCACGCACCCACCTGGGCGCGTTCGTGCAACGCGTCATCGACGGCTCGGCTGCCGAGATCGTCTGGCGCAAGCTGGGCTACGCGGTGGCAACCGTCACCAACGGGTCGTTGGTGTGGTTGACGTTCGCCCTGCTGGTCTTCACCGCCGTGGTGCTGTGGCTGCCGTGGGGCTGGCGCTGCGC
This sequence comes from Micrococcales bacterium, assembly GCA_009779195.1. GTDB lineage: Bacteria > Actinomycetota > Actinomycetes > Actinomycetales > Cellulomonadaceae > Cellulomonas. Next base: position 15,895 of record WRET01000031.1, on the reverse strand, counting down.
ACCGTGGGACCGGTTGTCGCAAGCCTGGCCGCTGGCCCGCACCACGGTGGTGGCGTTGCTGGTCGCCGGGGTCGGCGGAGCCCTGACCAACGACTACGGCGTGCGCATCGTCACACTCATGTTCACCGCGGGCGTACCGCTGCTGGGACTGGCGGTGCTGCGGTCAGCCGACGACCACCTCGGGACCCCAGCGTGGTGGGCCCCGGCCAGCACCGCCGGCCGCTGGGCAGCCAACCAGTGGGCGACCGTCCGGCACCGCTGGCAGGTGCGCCGACGCCCCACGTCCGGCACCACCGAAGACCCCGCACCGCTCCAGTCGTGACCGAAGAGCCGCCAGGGACGAAGACCGGATCTGACCTGCGCCTTTATCGGAGCGGGTGACGGGAATCGAACCCGCGCTCTCAGCTTGGGAAGCTGAAGTTCTACCATTGAACTACACCCGCGCGTACGTGCAGCCAGGGGGCTGCCACGACGGCTCGGACAGCATACCGGCTCTTGGAGCGTCGTCCCAACGAGAAGTTGTGGGCCCGCGGGGTGCACCGCGGCACGTCCGACGCGCACGGGCGTCCGTTATGCGGCTAAGTACGCGAATGCGCACCAAGGGTGCCCGTGGGGCGTTACGGTTGGGCTTGTGCTGCTCTCTGACCGCGACATCCGTACCGAGATCGACGCTGGGCGCGTCGTGCTCGACCCGTACGACCCGGACATGGTCCAGCCAGCCAGCATCGACGTGCGGTTGGACAAGTACTTCCGGTTGTTCGACAACCACCGGTACGCGGTGATAGACCCCTCCGCCGAGCAGCCCGACCTCACGCACCTGGTGGAGGCCGACGACTCCGAGCCGTTCGTCTTGCACCCTGGGGAGTTCGTGCTGGGTTCGACCTACGAGCAGGTCACGTTGCCTGACGACGTGTCGGCGCGTCTGGAGGGCAAGTCGTCGTTGGGGCGCCTCGGGCTGCTCACGCACTCCACGGCAGGGTTCGTCGACCCGGGGTTCTGCGGGCACGTGACCCTGGAGCTGTCGAACGTCGCGACGCTGCCGATCTTGCTGTGGCCAGGGATGAAGGTCGGGCAGCTGTGCTTCTTCCGCCTGACCTCACCGGCCGAGCACGCCTACGGGTCGGCCCGCTACGGGTCGCGGTACCAGGGCCAGCGCGGACCGACAGCGTCGCGGTCCTGGCAGAGCTTCCACCGAACACAGGTGTAGTCATGGCACGTTCGAACCTCCCACCGCTGGACCCCGACGACCCGACCGTCCGTCAACGCCACCTGCTCGCCCTGCCCCCGGGGATCGCTGCCGACGAGCTCGAGGTGCTCGCAGTCTCGCGGTTCGGCCGTGCGAGCTGGGACTGCGAAACCCTGGAAGAGAGGCCACGCACAGGCGTCCTGCCTGCTGTCAGCGCAGCCCTGGGTATCCGCAAGGTCGCCCCGGCCATGCCCCGGCTGCGGCTGGGCCGGTTCTCCGCGCTCGTCGGCCCCTACCAGATGAGCCCGGCCAGCGCGGTGGCGTTGGGGCTGCCCGCCGGGTCGGACACCGCCTGGTTGGCCGACGGCCCCAAGGAACGCGGCGGCCCCCCGTTCCCGGGCACCGGCGACCGCGAGGGGCTGGCCCGGGCGTTCCCCACCGGCCTGCCGGTACGCGAAGAAGAACGTATCGTGCTGTTCCTCATCTCTGCGGCCCGGCGCCTGGGCGGTGCGGTGCGGGTCAACGACTCTGGTGCGGTGCTCGTCCCCGACCCTGAGAGCGCTGTCGACCTGTCGTTGCTGACCACGCGCTGGCCCTCGGCGCAGGAGGTCCTGGCCCATGTGCGACGGGCCGCTCCGCGCGCCCACCTGGCTGGCGACGGGTACGCCCAGTCGTGGTCGTTCGACCCTCACACCACAGGGGCGGGCCCCGCCGACGAGCGCCAGGGCCGTCACCAGCGCAGCACCCGTCCTCTGGACCGTGTGGGACGAGCAGTCCACGACCCTCTCGCCCGGCACAACGACGACGAGCGCCGCCTCGAGGCGTTGCGCGCCGAGTCCGCCGCGTACCAAGAGCTCATGGGTGAGCCCGAGCTGTACGGGATCGAGATCGACCTGGGTATGGACGGGACCATCGAGATCATCCCCGAGCCGCTGCCTGAGCCTCCGGTCGTCTTGCGCTCCACCCCGTGGGCCTCTGCCGGGGTCACCGCCCTGCGTGTTCTCTGGCACCCCCACGACGACACCGAGCTCTACCAAGAACGCCCGTCGGCGGCGTTCCGCGTCGCCCGGGGCCGGGCGGTCTCTTTGGTCAACGCTGTGGCAGTCGCCCTGTGGGCTGCCTTCGACGGCGAGCTGGCCGACGAGTCCGACTTCCTCATCCACGTCGACGACCTGCGCATCGGTCCACGCTGAACCGAGCCGGGCCGCACCCGGCACACGCTGAGCAGCCCGACGGGCCGGTCAGCGAACCTGCGCCCAGCGGACACCCAACCCTGGTCCAGGTTGGGGATATGCCGGTTGACCAGGCAGGACATAGGAACCGTCCCCAGTGTCCACTAGGGCGTGCCTCCAGCGCGTCTGGCCCACCAGATGCCGCCGCTGATCGCCAAGGCCAGCCCGACGACGGCCAGCACGACCGCGCTGAGCACCCCGAGCATCCCGACCAGGGAGGAGTACACCCCGACATCGGGCGGGGCTGGGGCGACGTGGGGTGCCAAGACCACGGGGACGTCGGACGCGGTGATGTCGTACGTGCCGGTCTGCCTGGGCAAGAACCACCACGCGGACAGCCCCGACGCCCAGTCGACACTGCCGTAGACGTTCACGGCGAGCTCGTCTCCTGCGGCGTCGGTCACCACAGGCGGCGAGCCCTGGGCCGTACCCGGCTCGGGCCACAGGGTGTAGGACATCCCCGAGGTCAGCTCGACAGACCGGGTCTCGCCCGGCATGACACTGACGATGGCGGTGTCGCGGACCTGCGTCGCGATCTCCTCCCGGCTCTTGTGGTCAACCGCTCCTGCAGCCAGAAAATAGCCCCCGCCGACACCAACCACGATCGCCAGGACCAGCACTGCGATGCCGGCAAAGGTCAAGACCTTAGCCCCGGTGGTCTTCACCGGCGTGGCGGACCATGGCTGCCCAACACTCATCACCCGACGATACTGCTCAGATCCCTCTCCGACCCCGGGATGTCGGAACCGTGTCCCGGTGAAGGCTGGGGGTTCCGACGAGGGCTGACCTCGCGACGCCAGCGTCCGCCGGCACGCTCGACCTTCAATGACGGGATGTTTGTTCTGGGCTGGCCCAGGCGTGCCTGGGGAAGTTGAGTGGGGTAGACTCAATGTTTGGCGGGTGGGGTGTGAGGAACTGGATGGATGGAAGGTGACAGCGGTGGACGTGAAGTACACGACGAAGTCGCAGGAGGCGTTGGGGGACGCGATCTCGCAGGCGTCGGCGGCCGGGAACCCGTTGGTGGAGCCGGCGCACCTGCTCAACGCGTTGCTGACGGCTGACGGCGGAGTCGCCAACGCGTTGCTCGACGCTGTGGGGGCCGACCGGGCTGCGCTGGGCCGGTCCGTGCGGGGGCTGCTGGTGACGATGCCGTCGTCGTCGGGGTCGACGGTGGCCAGGCCGACGGCGTCACGGCCGCTGGAGGCGGCGCTGCAGGCGGCAAACTCTGAGGCGCGCAGCCTGGGGGACGACTACGTGTCGACCGAGCACCTGCTCGTGGGGCTGGCGGCCGGGCAGTCCAACGTGGCTGATGCGCTCACGTCAGCGGGGGCGGGACGAGAGGCCCTGGTCGCCGCCCTCCCGGACGTGCGCGGCAACCAGAAAGTGACCACCGCCAACCCGGAGGGCACGTTCAAGGCGCTCGAGCAGTACGGCATGGACCTGACCGCCCGCGCCCGCGACGGCAAGCTCGACCCGGTCATCGGCCGTGACGCGGAGGTCCGGCGGGTCGTGCAGGTGCTCAGCCGCCGCACGAAGAACAACCCCGTGCTCATCGGCGAACCGGGGGTCGGCAAGACCGCCGTCGTCGAAGGTCTGGCGCAGCGTATGGTCGCCGGGGACGTGCCCGAGTCCCTGCGCGGCAAACGCCTCATCTCGCTGGACCTGGCTTCGATGGTCGCCGGGGCCAAGTACCGCGGCGAGTTCGAAGAACGGCTCAAGGCTGTGCTCACCGAGATCAACGACTCCGACGGCGAGGTCGTGACGTTCATCGACGAGCTGCACACCGTCGTCGGCGCGGGGGCCGGCGAAGGTTCCATGGACGCGGGCAACATGCTCAAACCCATGCTGGCGCGTGGCGAGCTGCGGCTCATCGGCGCGACGACTCTCGACGAGTACCGCGAACGCATCGAGAAAGACCCTGCGCTCGAACGCCGTTTCCAGCAGGTTTTCGTCGGCGAACCGTCGGTGGAGGACACGGTCGCGATCTTGCGGGGCCTGGCCGAACGGTACGAGGCGCACCACAAGGTGACGATCTCCGACTCGGCGCTGGTGGCCGCCGCGACCTTGTCCGACAGGTACATCTCAGCCCGACAGCTGCCTGACAAGGCCATCGACCTGGTCGACGAGGCGGCGTCGCGTCTGCGGATGGAGCTGGACTCGTCCCCGGTCGCGATCGACGAGCTGACCCGGCAGGTCACCCGGCTGGAGATGGAAGAGGTGGTCCTGTCTGAGGCGAGCGACCCCGCGTCCGTCGAACGCCTCGAACGCCTGCGCGCCGACCTGGCGGACCGCCGCGAAGCGCTGGCCGCTCTCAACACCCGGTGGGAGAAAGAAAAGGCCGGGCACAACCGGGTCGGTGACCTGCGGGTCCGTCTGGACCAGCTGCGCTCGGAGGCCGAACGTGCCCAGCGCGAAGGCGACTATGCCACGGCCGGCAAGATCATGTACGGGCAGATCCCCGAGACTGAGCGGGAGATCACCGAGGCTGAGGCTGCCGAGGGCGAGATCGCCGTCGAAGCGCCCATGATCGCTGACAAGGTCGGGCCGGACCAGATCGCCGAGGTGGTCTCGGCGTGGACCGGTATCCCCGCCGGGCGCCTGCTTGCTGGCGAGACCGCCAAGCTGCTGGGTATGGAAGCCGAGCTCGGCCAACGCCTGGTCGGGCAGAGCGCCGCGGTGGCGACAGTGTCCGACGCGGTGCGCCGCGCCCGGGCGGGGATCGCCGACCCGAACCGTCCGACAGGTTCGTTCCTGTTCCTGGGCCCCACCGGTGTGGGCAAGACCGAGCTGGCCAAAGCCTTGGCCGACTTCCTGTTCGACGACGAACGAGCGATGGTCCGTATCGACATGTCCGAATACGGCGAGAAACACTCGGTGGCGCGCTTGGTCGGGGCGCCTCCCGGGTACGTCGGGTACGAGTCCGGCGGGCAGCTGACCGAAGCGGTGCGGCGCCGCCCCTACTCGGTGGTGCTGCTCGACGAGGTCGAAAAAGCTCACCCCGAGGTGTTCGACGTGCTGCTGCAGGTGCTCGACGACGGGCGTCTGACCGACGGCCAAGGCCGCACCGTGGATTTCCGCAACGCCATCTTGGTGCTCACCTCCAACCTCGGCAGCCAGTTCCTCGTCGACCCCCAGCTGAGCGACGAGGACAGACGCGACTCGGTCATGGCCGCTGTCCGCACAGCGTTCAAACCCGAGTTCCTCAACCGTCTCGACGACGTCGTGGTGTTCGACTCACTGTCCCTGGAGCAGATCGGCTCCATCGTCGACCTGCAGATCGCCGCCCTGGCCCGCCGCCTGGCCGACCGCCGTCTCACCCTCGACGTCACCGACGCCGCCGCCGAGTGGCTCGCCATCAGCGGTTACGACCCGGTCTACGGCGCTCGCCCCTTGCGCCGCCTGGTCGCCAAGCAGATCGGCGACCGTCTGGCCCGCGGCATCTTGTCCGGCGACATCCACGACGGCGACAGCGTCGTCGTCGACCTGGCCGACGGCGCCCTGACCGTCACCGGCCACACCCCGCAGTAGAAGCCGAACCTAGGGTGTGTCTCCAAACCCTAGTTCGACCAGGTCACCTACACGGGGTTGGTGGTGCCGAACGTGGCAATGTTGAGAACAAGGCTGAGGACCAACAGGAGGATGGACAACGCCAGGGCGACGCCGCTGGAGATCACCCCGCCGAGCGCCAGACCCCGCCCTCCCATGCCTTGGGTCTTGATCTGCTTGAGGCCGATGATGCCCAGCACCAGACCCACGATGGCCAGGACCAGGCCCAGACAGGTGCAGCAGAAACCGAAGACCACGGCACAGACCCCGACAGCCAACGACGCGATGGCCAGGCCGTTCGTCTTCGGCCCTGGTGCCGCGTAGGCATACGGCTGGGCGACGTACCCGGGTGGTCCGTACCCCGCCTCGGGCGGCGGCGCGCCGTACGGCGACCCGTATCCCTGGTCCGCACCATAACCAGGCTGGGGCGCGGAGCCGGGCGCTGCGGGGTATCCAGGCTGCGGCCCAGAACCGGGCGCTGCTGGGTATCCAGGCTGCGGCCCAGAACCGGGCGCCGCGGGGTATCCAGGCTCCGCCCCGTACCCTCCCGGCGTCGACGAATAGCCAGACTCCGCCCCGTAGCCTCCCGGCGCCGCTGGGTATCCAGGCCCCGTCCCATATCCTCCCGGCGCCGACGGATAGCCAGGTTCCGCCCCGTAACCTCCCGGCGCCGACGGTTGCCCATGCGGTGTGGTCGGTCCCGGAGCGCCGTAGGCAGGCTGGCCGTAGGGTGACGGCTTCTCCGGCGGTTCGCCTGGGGGAGCGAAGGGGTTCTCAGTCATACCCGCAACCTACCCGATGTGAACGCACGATTGGCTCAGCCCGAGAACACATTTCTTCTTGCCTGTGGCCGGCGGGCAACCACGGCCCTCGCCGCACCCGGATGGCGTCGACGGCGCTGGCTGCGGCGCGGGTGTGTCGTTGGGACAGCGCCGACACCGGGCCTGGTGGGACAATCCCCGATATGAGCTCTTCTGACGTCACGTCCGACGACCTGGTCGCAGCGCTGCGGCAGGCGGTGCGCGGGGAAGTGGCCGACGACGCCCGGCGCCGCGCCGAGTACTCCACCGACGCGTCGAACTACCGGGTGGTACCGCAGGTCGTCGTCGCGCCGCTTGACACTGACGACCTGCTCATCGCGCTGGCCGTGGCACGCGAAGCCGGGGTGCCGGTGACCGCCCGGGGCGCGGGCACGTCGGTCGCAGGCAACGCGGTCGGGCCAGGGATGGTGCTGGACCTGGTGCGGCACCTGGACCGGATCGGGCCGGTCGACACCGAGGCACGCACGGTACATGTCGAGCCTGGGGTCATCATGGCGGCGGTGCAAAAAGCTGCGGCGCCCCACGGGCTGCGGTTCGGGCCGGACCCGTCCACGTGGACCCGTGCCACGTTCGGCGGGATGATCGGCAACAACGCCTGCGGTCCGCACGCTGTGGCGTACGGACGCACAGCCGACAACGTCGTCGGGCTCGACGTGGTGGACGGTACCGGGCGACGGTTCACCACCCGCGCAGGGGACCTGTCAGTGGTGCCAGGGCTCGACGGTCTGGTCAACGCGAACCTCGAGGTGATACGCACCGAGCTGGGGCGGTTCACCCGGCAGGTCTCGGGGTACTCGTTGGAGCACCTGCTGCCCGAGAACGGCTGCGACCTGGCCAAGGCGCTGGTCGGCTCCGAAGGGACGTGCGTGGTGGTCCTCGGGGCGACGTTACGGCTGGTGGACCTGCCCGCTGCTCCGGTGCTGGTGGTGCTGGGGTACCCCGACATGGCGGCAGCCGCTGACGCGGTCCCGCCGTTGCTGGAGCACCAGCCGTTGGCTGTGGAGGGGATGGACGCGCGGCTGGTCGACGTCGTGCGACGGGTGCGCGGGGCGTCGGCGGTACCGGCGCTGCCCGATGGCGGTGGGTGGTTGTTCTGCGAGATCTCTGGCGCTGACCTCGCAGAGGCCCGGGCTGCTGCTCAGCGCTTCGCCGCCGACGCCGGTACTGACGCGGTGGCGGTGTACGAGCCGGGGCCCCAGGCGTCGGCGGTGTGGAGCATCCGGGCCGACGGGGCGGGCCTGGCCGGGCGGACCGCGTCAGGCGCCCAGGCGTGGCCCGGGTTCGAGGATTCTGCCGTGCCACCACAGCACCTGGGTGAGTACCTGCGTGCCCTGGAAGCCCTGATGGCCGACCACCAGGTCGACGGTATGGCCTATGGGCATTTCGGCGACGGGTGCGTCCACCTGCGGTTGGACATGGACCTGGTGCACGACGGGTCGGCGCTGCGCTCGTTCATGACGGACGCCGCCGACCTGGTCGCGTCGTACGGCGGGTCGCTGTCTGGTGAGCACGGCGACGGGCGGGCCCGCTCCGAGCTGTTGCCGGTCATGTACTCCCCGCGCGCCCTGGAGGTGTTCGGGGGGTTCAAGCACCTGTTCGACCCGGACAGCCTGCTCAACCCTGGGGTGCTCGTCGACCCCCGCCCGCTGGACGCCGACCTGCGCCGCCCCACGGCACGGCGCCTGGGAGCCCACGGTTTCGCGTTCGCCGAAGACGACCACGACCTGACCACGGCCGTGCACCGTTGTGTCGGAGTCGCCAAGTGCCGCGCCGACGGGGGGTTCATGTGCCCGTCGTACCGTGCGACCAACGACGAGAAGGACGTCCCCCGCGGACGGGCCCGGGTGCTCCAAGAGCTGGCTAACGGCACGTTGGTGTCACGGGGCTGGTCGTCCCCGGAGGTCGCCGAGTCCCTGGACCTGTGCCTGTCGTGCAAAGCCTGCTCAGCCGAGTGCCCCGCCGGGGTCGATATCGCCCAGTACAAGGCCGAGGTCACCCACCGCCGTCTGCGCCGCCGCCTGCGCCCGGTCAACCACTACGTGCTGGGCTGGCTGCCCCGCTGGGCCCGCGCTATCACCGCAGGACGTTTTGGCCCGCTGGTCAACGCCGTCCTTGGTGTGCGCCCGATCGCACGTCTCGTCCTGCGCGCTGGCGGTATGGACCCGCGCCGCGACATGGTCACGTTCGCCCGCACCCCCTTCCGGGCCACCGCCCACCTACCGAGCTCCGCACCTGGACCGCTGGACCCAGCTCGGTCCGCGGCGCCAACGTCCGTCGATGCCACCACCCACCCCGTCGTGCTGTGGACCGACTCGTTCAACGACAACCTGAGCCCGCAGATCGCCCACGCCATGGTCCGCGTCCTGCGCGACGCCGGGTACGACGTCCTCGTCCCCGACGACACCGCCTGCTGTGGCCTGACCTGGGTCGCCACCGGCCAGCTCGACGGAGCCAAACGCCGCCTGCGCCAGCTGCTCGACGTCCTGGCCCCCTTCGCCGTCAACAACATCCCCATCATCGGCGTCGAACCGTCGTGCACCGCCCTGCTGCGCTCCGACCTGCCCCACCTGCTCGGCGACGACCCCCGGGCCGAAGCCGTCGCCCGAGCCACTCATACTCTCGCCGAGCTCCTCACCGCCGAGCCCCCCATCGGCCCCGGCGACCGCTGGAACCCACCGGACCTGTCCGGCCTGCGTATCGTCGCCCAACCCCACTGCCACCACCACGCCGTCATGACCTGGTCCGCCGACCGCGCCCTCCTGGAACGCACCGGCGCCGACATCACCGAGCTGTCCGGCTGCTGCGGCCTGGCCGGCAACTTCGGCATGGAACGCGGCCACTACGACATCTCCGTCGCCGTCGCCGAACAGTCCCTCCTTCCCGCCCTGCGCACCACCTGCGACATCTACCTGGCCGACGGCTTCTCCTGCCGCACCCAAGCCGCCCACCTCGCCGGGGCCCACGGTGTCCACCTAGCCCAGCTCCTCACCCGAGGTGTGCGGTGCCAGCCCAGTTCGACGATGGGAGACGGCAACAGGTGACGTTGCGCTATCAACGTAGATATCATCGTTCTTATGAGAACGTCTGCGTCAGCACTGGTCCCGTTCCTGCGGTCCGACGTGCAGGCCCGACTGCTCGCTGAGCTCGTCCTGTGGCCCGACCGGGAGATGTCGGTGTCTGACCTGGCCGTGGCCTTGGATGTCGGAACCTCCACCGTGTGGCCCGAGGTCGAACGCCTGACGACCGGCGGGGTGCTCGCTGAACGCCGGGTCGGACGCTCACGGATGCTGCGCGCGAACCCCGACTACCGGTACCTGGCCGCGTTGCGGCAGATCCTGGTCTCGTCCTACGGGCCAGCCAAGGTGCTGGCTGACCACCTGCGCGACATCCCCGGCATCGACGAGGCCCTGATCTTCGGCTCCTACGCCGCCCGGCACCACGGCGAGCCCGGCCCCGCCCCGCGCGACCTGGACGTCCTGGTCGTGGGCACCCCGACAGGCAGAGCAGTCCGGCGGGCCGAAGCCCTGTGCGAGGAGAACCTCGGCGTGCCGGTCCAGATCACAGTTGTTACCGGCCCGCAGTGGCACGATGCGGCCAGCGGGCTGGTCCGGCAGATTCAGTCCGCCCCAACCGTCCCCATCACCCTGGAGCCCCTGTGAGCCCCACCCACCGCCCGAACGTCGCTGAAGTCGAGAGAGTCCCAGTCGACCCCGAGGCGTGCCGCGACCATCGCTCTCCGCCGCTGCGCCGGTGAACCGACCATCACTGAAAGCTGAGCGTTGCGGTGAGAGCTGACGTCGCAGGGTCAGGTCTCACCGCAACGCTCAGCTTTCAAACTGCTGGAGAGAGGGGCGTTGGTGGGAACCAGCCGGTCTCGGCGGCGGCGTCGGCGGCTGCGACCAGGGCGGGGAGGGTGAGGGCCAGGTCGGTGCGGTAGCGGTGGACGAACATGCGCAGGGCGTAGTGGACGGCGCCTGCGGCGACGCCGTTGCCTAGCTGTTTGTAGGTGGCGGTGTCGGGTTGGTCGCCGAAGGTGAACGAGTCGGGCAGGCCCTGGAGGCGGGCGCTTTCTGTGGGGGTGACGCGTCGGCGCAGAGGGCCGATGACGGAGGTCTGGGTGATGGCGACCAGAGCGGGGACGTAGGTGGGTCTTTTGGCACGGATCCCTGAGGGGCGCAGGTGTATGAGGCAGTCCCAGAGGGCGGGGGTGTCTTGGGCTTGCCACTCGAACTTCCGGCGTGACTCAGGGAAGCTGGGAAAGTCTTTCATCGTGTGGTGGGACTGCCAGCGCAGGACTGCCGCACGGTTCTGTTCGTAGAAGCGGACGTTTTTTCTCACGAAGCCCTGCTTCCAGCCTGGCATGGCCTCGACACTACGGGCCAGGCGCCGGTCGGACTCCAGCTCGTCGGACGTCATGAACCACTCGGTCCAGAGGGGGTGGCCGGGAAGCTGGACTCCTGCGGCACGCATGATCTGCACGAAAGCGTCCCAGGCATCGATCCACGCTACCTCTGTGGGGGTCAGGGCGTAGCGGTCAGGGTGCTCGATCTCGTCGGCGTCCTGGAGGACCGGGCGTCCGCCCAGCCACGGGACCGGCGTGGTGGCCAGGTCCCACTGGGGCGCCGACCTGGCGAGCTCTTTCCGGTCGACTGTCACGGGGGTCTGGCAGGCTGGCAGGCGTTGTTCGCCCCGGTGGACACCGAGGATGAACACACGGTCGCGGATCTGCGGGGTGCCGCCGTCTTTTGGCCAGATCAGGTGCGGGGAGACCACCATGGGCGACCAGGCGACCTCATATCCGAGCTCTTCGAGCGCACCGATGATCGTGGCCCACGTGTCACGGTGCCTCGGGCCGGCGAGGTTGCGCACGTTCTCCAAGAAGACGATCTTCGGGCGCCGTTCGGCCAGGATTCGGATGATGTTGAAGAACAGCGTCCCGCGCGTCTTGTCGAGCACACCCATCTGCGCACCCGACTTCGAGAACGCCTGGCACGGGAACCCTGCTGCCAGGACATCGTGCCTGGGGACTCTCACTGGCCCGTCACCACGACCGGAAGCCTCGTCGCGCTGCGGTGCGTCGATATTGATATCACCACGGATCGGCGGCAGGTCCGGGTCGACCTGGACCACGTCGCTCCCCCAGTTGCGACGGTAGACCTCGGCGGCGTCTTCGTTGATCTCCGAGACATACACGCACCGCCCCCCCAGGGCCGACAACGCTGCGTGGAACCCCCCGATACCGGCGAACAGGTCGACGTAGTCGAACGCCGCCCCCGCCCTCTCGGCACCCTCGGCGATCACCCTTGCTCTCCTCAGCGTCGACACCACCCGCGTGCGGACAGCTTAGCCTGCGCACCGGCACCCTGGGCACGGCACGCCGGGCAGCCCACCGAACGTCGTGGCTCACGACGACCACCCGCCGGACGGCCGAGTGACCTTCGGCGCGCCGGACCTTCACCGTCGGCCCGGCGACGGCATGCTGGACCCATGTTGGTCGCATTCTCGGTGTCACCGTTGGGGTCGTCGGAATCAGTGTCGGCGGCGGTCGCTGACGCGGTGCGGGTGGTCCGCGAGTCAGGCCTCGCGAACCGCACCGACGCCATGTTCACCACTGTCGAAGGCGAGTGGGACGAGGTGATGGATGTCGTCAAGCACGCCACCGAAGCGGTGGCCGCCCACGGCGGACGCGTGAGCCTCGTCCTCAAAGCCGATATCCGCCCCGGCCGGACCGGCGAGCTCGACGGCAAAGTCCAGCGCCTGGAGTCTCACCTCGCTTGACCCTCGGCTGAGCGCGGCGAGTGACTACCTGACCGTGGGTGCGCGACGGTCAAACGTGCAGCATCTGGGCTCACTGGTGGGGGGCTGGGCGGACCAGGGGGATGGGGTACCAGTAGGCGCGGGAGACGGTCTCGGCGGTGGTGCCGGGAACCAGGTGGCGGAAGTCGGCGACGTTGCCGCCGAGGAACATGGTCTGGCAGCCAGCGGTGGGGCGGACGTCTTCGGGGACGATACCGATGTCGTCGGCGCCGGTGAGCATATTGACCACGAGTGCGGGGTTGGCCAACGCGACAGGGATGGCGTGGTCGATGAGAGCCAGGTAGATGCGGGCGGCCTCGACTGACCGGGAGACGGTGTCTGAGGCGACCGTCAGGTACCAACCGTCGTCGTCGCAGGTGGGGTACAGCGAGACACCGGTGTCGTTTGCTCCGGCGAGGATCTGCCAGGGGCGGCCGTCGTACTGGCGGAACTCGGCGAACTCTTCCGCTGATTCTGGGGCCAGGTTCAGCAGACCGTCGTGGCGGCCGTCGGCGTGGCGTGTGTACAGCTCGCGGGCTGTGTGGTCCCCGGCGCCTTCGGCTCTGGCCGCGACGTAGGCGATACGGCACGCTTTGAGGTACTGCACGAGCGTCATGGACGGCAGCCTCTCGCGCCACACGTGCTGGCGTCGTTTCACGGCCTGCACGAGGTGGTCGGCCTCGTCGGCGGAAAAGTCGCGCAGGTGCCGCTCACGTTCGTCCGGGTGGATGTCCCACCAGTCGACGCGGCGGATCCGGCCCACGCGTTTACGGTGCGGAAGGTTAGCGGCGACATAGCCGTTGTACCAGTTGGCATCGACCTGTTCGACGACGTCTTGTGTGACCGACAGCACCCATTCGGCGACGGCACGCAGCCGTGGGTCGGCAGCTCCGGACGGTTCGTCGGCAGCGGTGTAGGCGACCGTGCAGGAATTGATACCCAGGGCGACCGAGCCGCGGTGACGCGTCAACGAGATCTGGAACCATCCTGTGGGGTCGGGGCAATAGTGCTCCCAGTCGGCGCGCAGCTCGGCGAGGTCGTCGTCGTCGAGGTCGCCGTCACCAGCAAACTCCTCGAACGTCCCCCGGTCCAGCTCGACCCAGAACACCCGGGCCTCGTCACCCCCACAGTCTTCGAGGGCCTGCGCCCACACGAAAGCCCGCTGCAAAAGATCCATGACAACCAGGTCCCCCACCGCCCGTCCCGACCCCCGAACGTACTCCAACCACCCTGCCAGCTCCGGTGCCGTGAGACACCGTCCGTCTGCGCCACTGATCATGCCAGTACAGTATCTGGACCCAGGGGGCCCAAGGAGGCACTTGCTCGGGTGATCCACCTGTTGTTGCGGACATGCCGAGGCCCGGCAGTCCAGCAAGCTGGCTACCGGGCCTCGGGCCAATCAGACAGCGTGATCAGTCAGCGCTGCTGACCTCTACAACCACGTGAAACAGCCTGGAGAACCCGCGACAGGGTTTTCCTCCCACACGTCCTGCTCGAGCTGGCCGACGACGACGTCCCCAAAGCTGGCGGTGGTGGTCGCACCTGCACTGACCACGACATCGTCCAGGGACGCGACCATCTCACCGTCGAGCCAGAGCTCGACCGTGTACTTCCCAGGCGCCAGCGACGCGGACTCGTCACGACCGTACCGCTGGCCGTCGACGACGAAGGTGACCTCCGCCGCGCCGACGTACGGCTTGGTCTCGATCGGGTCTTCGCGCACCAGCTCGCAGGCGTACGTCGTCTTGCTCGGGTCGACGTAGGCGACGGTGGCGCCCTTCACCGCGACGTGGATCGTGGTGACATCGGCTGTGAGCTGGAACCGGGAACCCTTGTCCCACCCTGCAGTGGCCACGGTCGACCCGCCGCCAGCGAGTGTCACGCCTCCGCCGTTGCTGGCGGCGTTGCCCCAGCAGGGCACGTCTTCACCGGTGAACACCCTGGCCACGACTCCGGTGGCCGTGACCACATCGTCCTTGTCCATGACGACAAAGATCTCGTTGCCGACCCGTGTGATCCAGAAGCTGCCGCCGACGGCGCGGTTGGCGTTGTCACGCGATCCGATCGCATATGGCCCGAGGACCGCGCCGTCAGGCAGGTTCTCGACCAAGATCGTCTCGTAGTGCAGGTTCTGGTTGCTGTTGTTCTCGCCAGGGCACGCGAGGACCGGAGTGTCGCTGACCGCGGTCCACGACGAACCATAGGTGCTGGTACCGACGGACGTGTTGGTCTTCTGGAGCTGTTTTTGGACCTCGGTCACCAGGTTGACGTCGACGTTCAGCTCGCCCTTGGTCGTGTTGTTGATGACCCCATCACCGAACAGCGGGATGATCTGGGGCTGGCGTTGCCCGGCCTCGTCACCGCTGGTCAGGTAGAACAGACCCTTGACGGGACCGGTCTTCGCGTAGCGGAAGCTGTTGCCAGCCTCCTTGACGGCTGGCCATTCGCTGTTGAGCCACTCCCACGTTCCGGAGAACTCAAAGTCCACGATCTCGAACTCGCTCGAGTCCGGGGGAAGGAAGTACCACACAGCCAGCTGGGCCAAGATCCTGGCAGCGTTCGGCGGAGCGTTCTTCGAGAATTCGCCGTATTCGCCGGTCGTGAGGATGTAGTTGAAGGCAGAGAGGATCTTGCCCCGCGCCTCGTCAGTCAGCTCGAAAGCAGCGTAGCTGTTGTTTTCGGCGTACGACCACGATCCGACGTGGGCGCAGAACGAGACGTACTCCTGGTAGTCATCGCCGCCCCGGCTGGTGCGGGCCGTGATGCCTTGGATCTCGTTGTCCTGACCAGTGCCCAGGTAGTCTTTCCAGATCTCGGTCTTCTTGCCGTCCCAGACCACGCCATTGGCGAACGTGGTCTTCACCGGGACACCATTGTGGCCCACCACGGCGTTGTTTTGGACCCAGTCCCAAGAGACGTAGTACTCGGCGGACGGGTCGAACGTGTCGCCATCGACGCTGGCGCTGTAGCCGTTGAAGTAGATGCGCACAGGCTTGTCGGCCGGAGCGAACACCTCGGCGGCCGAGGGGCCGAGCTTCTCGACGACGTCGTACCAACCAGGCGCCAGCTCACCGGGAGCGCGGTCGAACGTGATCTTGCCTTCGGCGTTCAACGTCCCGGTTGCTTTGAGCTCGGTGCCGTCAGCCTCGTAGAGCTCAAAGGTGATGTCGGCCAGCAGGTCGGCAAGGGTGCCGTCGTAGCCAGCCGGGAGCTTCCAGTCGGCAAACGCGCCACCATCGACGGTCTTGTCGAGGGTCAGCTCGCCTTTCGGCAGCTGCGGCTTATCAGCCGGACGGCCCTTGTGGTAGCCGCTG
>WRET01000030.1 GCA_009779195.1 Micrococcales bacterium | reverse complement strand
TGCGAGAACTGTGATGAGTGCGAGGACTGTGAGCAGTGCGAGAACTGTGATGAGTGCGAGGACTGTGAGCAGTGCGAGAACTGTGATGAGTGCGAGGACTGTGAGCAGTGCGAGAACTGTGAGCAGTGCGACGACTGTGAGCAGTGCGAGAACTGCGATGAGTGCGACGACTGTGAGCAGTGCGAGAACTGCGATGAGTGCGACGACTGTGAGCAGTGCGACGACTGCGACAAGTGCGACGACTGCAAGACTTGCGACGACTGCAAGACTTGCGACGACCCCCCGTGCGACTGGACCTGCGGGAACGACCCGTGCGGTCCAGGTGACCCGTGCAACGGTCCGCCGTCGGTCGAACCGCCGTTGTTCAAACCGCCGCTGGTCAGCGGACCTTCTGGACGGGGCCCTGCCCATCGAGGTCCGCGGACAGCGGCCCGGCCGCACTCGCTGGCCTCGACCGGCAGCGACAGCGCGATGCTGGCAGGTATGGGCGGCACGCTCGCGGTGCTGGGGCTCGTCTTGACGCTGGTTGCTTGGCGTCGGGTACAGGTCAGCCGGGCTCGCTGACCGCAACTACGGCGGCCGAGACGTGAAGGTTACGTCTCGGCCGTCGTGGCTTGTACCTGCTCGGCGTGGACGATCCGGCCTGAGCCGCACGAAGGGCACGACGCGGGGATGGGCTGGCCGGCGGTCAGCTCCCAGGTGTGGGCGGCGTCGCAGGCGAAACGCCAGCTGGGGGCGACGGTCGCACAGCTGCGGATGGCGTTGACCACGGCCCGCACAGCCACACCAGCGTTCTCGGTCCGGGCGACGGAGGCGACACGTTGCCAGGTGCGCGGGGGAAGCTCGCCAGTCTTGGCGAAGGCGAGGGTCTGGTAGCCGGGGGTGGACCAGCGCTGGCCGTCGGAGCCTTCGGCGATGGTCCGCTCCCACTGGGTCACCAGCAGGTCAGAGGCCGGACCGCGGTCGACGGTGACCGCCCACCGGTCGTCGAGCACCACGACGCTCACGTCGCGCACGCCAGTGCTCTGCACACGCAGACGTGGGCGAAGGATCTCGCCGAGCTGGTGGACCGCACCAGCCACGACGGTGGACGTGTGCATCATGTTCCTCAAGCCTCCAGCGGTTCGGACGCTGATGTGCCGCGACTGGGCGGACACGTGACCTCAGATCGTCGTCAGTCGGTCGACGTGCCGACGAGACGGGTTCGTCGTGCCGATGGTGCTGTCGCGACAGACCCTAGTCCCCGCGGTGTGTCTGGACTATAGGACTGGGCGGGCGCCGCCGCGTCTCGACGTTGCTCCCACGCGGTGCTGACGCTGTGCCAGCGTGTCGGTGCGGCTCACGGTTCGCGACCCGGCTCGGGCGGTGTCGAGTCGGGAAGCGGTGCCCAGCAGACCTGCTCGTCAGCCGGGTCAGACGCGTCGTACGGCTGGGTGGACCCGACCTCGTCCGACCGGTTCCAGTACACCTGTCCAGGGTTGAGCGTCTCGAGCAGCTCAGGCACGGTGACCAGCGTGAACCCCGCGGCACGGAGGCCGTCGATGATGCCCGGCATGGCCACGAGCGTCGACTCGTGGATGTCGTGCATCAAGATGATCGACCCGTCGGTGGCCTCCAGCGCACGTTGCGTGGTGATCTGCGGGTCGCGGTTCTTCCAGTCTTCGGTGTCGACGTCCCACAGCACCAGGGCTGTGCCGTGATCACCGGCGGCGGCGCGCACCGAGTCGCTCAACGTCCCGTACGGAGGACGCATGAGGACAGGGTCCGCGCCCGTGACCTGCACGATCGCCGCCGTGGTGCGGTCGAGCTCGTCGTCGATCGTGTCCCGGCTGATCTTGGTCAGGTCCTTGTGGGACCACGAGTGGTTGCCGATCGCGTGCCCTGAGGCCGCCGTCCGGGCCAACAGGTCGCGGTTCCTGCTCGCCCTCGACCCCAGGACGAAGAACGTCGCCTTGGCGTTCTTCTCGTCGAGGACGTCGAGCAGGTCGGCGGTGTAGGGGCCCGGACCGTCGTCGAACGTCAAGGCGACGCAGGCGACGGCCGCGCAGTTGGCAGGTGGCTCAGGCAGAACCACAGGGTTCGTGGTCGACGCAGGCGTGTGGGTGGCTTGCTGGTCGTCGCCGGGGTGGACGAACTGCTTCGCCACGACGATCCCCGTCCCGACGAGTATGAGACACGCGACCAGGCCCGCAGCGACGAGCCGCAACCGGTCGTGCATGGGGTGCGGTGCCATGGGCGGGGCTGAGGGTGCCGGATGGGTCGGCACAGGCTGCGGCGGCGCAGTCTGGGGCGCGGGCGGTGGCACCACCGGGTTGCCGGAGGTCGGTGTCACGTACTCCGCGACGCGCTCGACCCCGGTGATGGGTGTCACAGCCCCGGCGACGCTCTTCACCGCTGCGGTGGGCGACACAGGTTCGACGACGTGGGGTGCCGCTGTGAGGGGTGTCCCGGGCCTGGCCATGCGCTGCGGACCTTCAGGCGGTGCCACCTGTTGGGCAGGCGGGATCACCTGGAGCGGGACGTCGGACTGGTGCCTGGACGCCGAGGCATGGACGCGCCGTGCCAGCTCGGACGCCGGCGTGGGTGAGCGGTAGCGCGTTGGCGCACGCGCTGGCTGCGGCCTCGCGACCGGTGGGGGAGCCTGCGGTCGCGGCGTGCGGGGACGACGCTCCACGACGACCGTGGGGTCAGGTCCGTGGGGCGGGGTAGGCGAAGGGCGAGGTGTTCTTGCGTCGGGCGTCGGTGCTGGGCCGGGCGCGGGCGGGGGTACGGGTGCTGGTTTGGCCGGTCGCGGCGTGCGGGGACGGCGCTCCATGACGACCGTGGGGTCAGGTCCGTGGGGCGGGGTGGGCGAAGGGTCGGGTGCTGTGGCGCCGGGTGCCTGCGCGGGCGAAGGTGCAGGTGCTGGCTCCGGCTCTGGGTCGGGCAGTGGGGGCGTGCGGGGACGCTCCAGGACGACCGTGGGGTCAGGTCCGCCAGGTGGGGGCGGAGGGCCGGGTGCTGTGGCGTCGGCCGTCGGTTCGGGTGCTGGTGTTGGTCCGGCTAGGGTTGTGGCCGTCTTGGTCTGGATCCACTGGGTCACGCTCGCCACGGAGAGAACAGGGGGCTCAGGCGTTGGTGGAGGCAGTGGAGGGGGGGTGGGTTCTGGTTCGGGTTCTGGTTCGTGTGTGGGTGCTGGCGGAGGCTCGGCTGTGGCCCCGGACGCGGGTTCGGGTGGCAGAGGTTCGGCTGTGGTCTCGGCCGTCGGTTCGGGTGCTGGTGTTGGTTCGGGTGCTGGTGTTGGTCCGGCCAGGGTTGTGGCCGTCTTGGTCTGGATCCACTGGGTCACGCTCGCCACGGAGAGAACAGGAGGCTCAGGCGTTGGTGGAGGCAGTGGAGGGGGGGTGGGTTCTGGTTCGGGTGTTGGTTCGTGTGTGGGTGCTGGAGGTTCGGCCGTGGCCTCGGACGCGGGTTCGGGTGGCGGAGGGTCGGCTGTGGCCTCGGACGCGGGTTCGGACGGTCGGGGCGTGCGGGAAGGACGCTCCATGACGACCGTCGGGTCAGGTCCGCCAGGCGGGGAGGACGGAGGGTCGGGCGCTGCGGCGTCGGGTGCTGGCGCGCACGGAGGGTTGGGTGCAGGTTCGGCCGGTGTCGTGATGGCCGGTTCCGGAGCTGGTGACGAGGCTCCCTTCCCGGCCCGGATCCACCAGCTTGCGCCGTAGCGAGGCTCAGGCGCTGGTGGGACGGGGATGGAAGGTTCTGGTTCCGGCGCAGAGGCCGGTGTCGCCGCTGGGGCAGGCGGGGGTGGCGGGAGTAACGGCAGGACCTCAGGTGCTACCGGTGGTGGTGAAGGATCGCGTGGCGGTGGGCCAGCCAGCTGTGCCGGTGGTCGCACACGTGAGGGTTGGGGCGAAACCGGTGGTGGAGCCGCCATCTGGGCAGGCGGGGGTCGAGGTGAGGCCTGTGGGTCCCCCGACGTTGGTGGTGTGGTGGGCGTGGCCACGGGGGGCACCGTGGGCGTCTTGCCGGGGGAGTATGTGACACCCTCGGTCGGCTGGGGTGCGCCAGCGTGCCGTGGGGTCGACGACCCCTCCGGTGGCTGGCTCATGGTGACCTCAATGTCCTACTACGCCCGACTACACCCGACTACACCCAGAATGCTACAGATGTGATGGTTGCAGCAGCGACCTCTGTTCCGGCCCAGATGGGGCGATCGTCACACGTTCGCCCGGCTCCGGGTTGGCCAGAGGGGTCACACCACCGGGATGTCACGACGCCGGAAACCGGCAAAAGCCCCCGCGAACAGCACTGCCGCGACGACGCACAGCCCTGCGACGGGCAGCCAGGAGACGTCTTCGACGGGGACCCGCGGCACCCAGCGCAGCGGGGAGACGTGCTGTACGGCGTCTGGCAGGTGGAACGCGTCGCCGAACATCCCCACGACGAACGCCAGGACGAGGAACGCCCACGACGCGCCCGTCCACCGCGGCATCCAGCCCAGCAGCGCCGCCGCCACCCCCAGGACCACCGCGACCGCAGGCAGGTACACCACAGCGGCCAGCGCGTAGGTGCCCAGGGAAGGGTCGTGCGCACCGACCAGGTACGCCCCGGTGCCCAGGGCCAGGCCCTCGGCGACCATGAGCGCGCCCGCGCCCGCCCCCGCCACGACCAGCTGGGCCGACAGCCACCGTCCGCGCCCCACAGGCCCGGCCAGGACGTATTCGGTGCGGCCCGCGGCCTCCTCGGCGCGGGCCCGCAGGACCGCCGAGATCCCGTACCCCACCGCCGCCAGCGCCGCGTACAACATGATGAGCGACACGTAGGCGTCAGTCATGTCTTTCTCGCCGATGACCTGCCCGATCACCGGGTTCTGCGCGACCATGTCTTCGAGCACCGGGCCGACGTCTTTGACGTACGTCCCGGTCGCCAGCCACATGAGGACGGTGCCCAGGGTCCACCAGGCCAGGGCGGTGCGCTGCTGGCGCCAGGCCAGGGCCAGCGGTGAGCGCAGGGCCTGGTGGGCACTGGCGCGTCCTCGACGGTCGGCGAACATCCCGGCGCCAAAGTCACGGTGCCCGGCCAGGACGACCGCCACCACGACCAGCACCACCACCGCCACCACAGGCAGCACCAGGGGCCACGCACGTACATCGACGAAAGCTCGGGTCTGCTGGGTCCAGGCGATCGGCGAGGCCCACGACAGGGCCGACCCGTGCTCACGTCGCATGTCACCGGCTCCGCGGACGAGCGCCATCAGCCCCAGCACCCCCACCGCCAGGCCCGACGCACCACGGGCGTGCGCCGTCAGCTGGCACGCCACCACAGCGACGGCGGCGAACACCAGCACGGTCAGCGCCGACCCGCCCACCATGACGACGGTGTCGAACACCGCGAGGTGGCCCACAGTGACGAGCACCAGGGCTGACAGCGCGGCGATGACGAGGTTGGCGACGACGACCAGGGCCATAGCGGCGAACGCTGGGGCGTGGCGTCCGACGACCGCTGCCCGGACGAGCTCGGAACGCGAGGACTCCTCTTCGGCGCGGGTGTGGCGCACCACCTCCAAGATGCTCATCACCGACAAGCAGATGACGATCCACAGCACCATCTCGTTGGCGCACATCGCGCCGATCGTGTAGTCGTCCAAGCCGTAGCCGGGGCCGGTCATGAGGACGGACGCTGGGGTGCGCATGAGCGTGGCGCGTTCGGCCCGCGCGGCCGGCTCGGCGTACATCGCCGTGAACTCCACCGCGACGTACAGCCACAGCCCGACGACCGACGCCGTCCACACCCCCAGGCGCACCCGGTCGCGGCGCAGCATGAAACGCAGGAGCAGCCAGGTGCCGGCCAGCTCGTCGGCGAGGCGGGCTGGTGGGGCCGTGGGCGCTGGGCCCCGTTCGACGAGGGTGGTCATCGTGCTGCCTCATCACCGGTGTCGTTGGTCTCAGGTGCCCGCGCCGACGCGGACGCGGTCGGCTCGGGGACGCCTGCTGCAGCCAGCTCGTCGCCGTAGTGGCGCAAGAACAGCTCTTCGAGCGACGGGGGGTTGGCGGTGAACGTCAGCACACCCATCGTGCCCAGTGCCGTCAGGACGGGGCTCATGTCGTCGTTGTCCACGTCGAAAGCCACACGGGTGCCGGAGGCGTCGACGGTGGTGACCAGGTCGTGCACCCCTGGCAGCGTCGCCAGGGACCCCGCGTCCCCATCAACCACGGCGGTGACCGACGAGCGGGTCAGGTGCCGCAGGTCCGCCAGGGTGCCGGACTCCACAGCCCGGCCTGAGCGGATGATGGTCACGGTGTCGCAGACCTTCTCCACCTCGCTCATGATGTGGCTCGACAGCAGCACTGACTGGCCTGCGGCTTTGGCCTCACGCAGGTACTCGGTGAACACCGCCTCCATGAGCGGGTCGAGCCCGGACGTGGGCTCGTCGAGAACGAGCAGCTCGGCGTCGCAGGCCAGCGCGGCGACCAACGCCACTTTCTGCCGGTTCCCTTTGGAGTAGGTCCGGGCCTTCTTCGACGGGTCGAGCTCGAAACGTTGCAGCAGCTCAGCCCTGCGCGCCGGGTCCAGGCCGCCGTGCAGACGCCCCATGAGGTCGATGGCCTCACCGCCGGTGAGGTTCGGCCACAACGACACGTCGCCGGGTACGTACGCCAGGCGCCGGTGCAGCGCGACAGCGTCGGACCACGGGTCGCCGTCGAGCAGCCGGACCGTGCCCGAGTCGGGGCGCAGCAGCCCGAGCAGCACCCGGATGGTCGTGGACTTGCCTGACCCGTTGGGCCCCAAGAACCCGGCGATCTGGCCGGGTTGGACGACCAGGTCCAGCCCGTCGAGGGCTATGGTCGTCCCGAACGACTTGTGCAGGTCGTGGATCTCGATGGCGCTCATGTCGTCCTCGGTTGTCGGTACTCGTCGAGCATGTGGTCAGTGGTCAAGAAACCGTCGGTGAACAGCTCGAGCATGGGCCCCGACGACTCGTCGAAGAACCGCCGGACCGTCGCAGCCAGGTCGCGGGGGTCGTCGGGCGGGTCGAGGGTCACCGACAGCAGCAGCGCCCCCAACGACGACAGCACCAGGTACCGCACCCGGGCGGCCTCGTCCTGCGAAGGCCTGGCCACCCCCGCGGCGACGGCCTCGGCGGTGTACACCTGCGCGTCGGCGACCATGTGCTCGACGAACTCGCGTCCCGCCGCGCCCCCCTCCTGCATCGACCGCAAGATGTACCCCACGAGCGGCGCGAACTCGTCCACAGAGGCGAACGTCTCCAACAAGCTGGCCCCCGACGCAACCTGCCCGATCCGGTCAGCCTTCGCCTCCCTGATCAGCGCCAGCACATGCTCGTCACACTCGCGCCGCAACCCAGCCTTCGACCCAAAGTGGTGCATCACCAACCCCGGACTCACACTGGCATCAGCCGCCACAGCCCGGACCGTCGCCCCAAACCCGTCCACAGCAAACCGCCCCACCGCAGCGTCGCGAATCCGAGCCCGAGCCCTCAGATCCCCAACTAAACGCACGTTCAACATCCTATACACCCGTTCAACCCCCAGCAACACCTCCCCATCTCGTCCGTGGTGGAGCCGTCACCGAGGGCTGAGCGTTCCAGTGAGAGCTGACGTTGCAGGGTCAGTCCTCACCGGAACGCTCAGCCTTCGTCGAGCTCGGTGAGCGCTGCGCCGCTGATCTTGAGGCCGGGGCGCTCGTTCACGACGGCCTGTCCACCCCCGATCTCCAGGGTGACCGCAGCTGGCCGCTGGGTGGTTCATGGGCGGGCGATGGCTTCGGTGTTCTGGGTGATGGTGTGGCGCAGGAGGGTGGCTTGGTCGTCGTCGAGGGTGGTCCAGGCGGTGTCGTTGAGGTCGGATATCCGTGCAGCGACGGTGGTGACGATGGTGGTGGCTTCGTCTTCGTCCAGGGCGATGGTGCGGGCCAGGCGTCGCCAGTGGTGGAGCGAGGCGGTTCGGGGATGGCGGGCACCTGCGACGCGCATGGCCAGGGCCTGGTCGAACTGGGGGTACAAGGCGATGGGGACGGCGTCGTAGAGGGGGGCCATGCGGATGCGGCCGGGGCGCAGCAGGACGGAGTAGTTCTTGGCGTGGGCGTCGGCGTTGGCGATCACCGTGTTGAACACCAGCTGGGCGAAGAAGGCGCGGACCAGCGAACCGTCGGTGTCGACGGTGGCGAGCAGGGCAGCAGCCTGGCGGGCGGACACCTGGTACTTCGCCTCAGGGCGCACACCCAGGGCTTGGGCGAAATCCTCGGCGTGCAGGCGTCGGGCCAGGGGGCCAGGGGTCGGGTCCCGGTCGAAACGCCCGACCAGGAACGCCGTCTGGTCACCAGCGTGCAGGACGCTCGCCGCAGCAGCGGGGACACCGACCCGCGCCGCGAGAGTCAACGCCGCCGCCTCGGCTGCTTCGAGGCCCCGCAGGTCGGGGTGCGCGGGTTTGACGATATGTGTGGACGGGACGGTCGCGTTCGACCAGTACCAGTCGTCGTCGATACGGGCGAGGGCGAACTTGCCCTGCGTCCCGGCCAGAGAGAAGCGTGCGGACACACCCCGGGGAGCCCAGGCGTCCGGGTCGATCTTGATGGCGTTGATCCTGTCGGCGACGTCACGTTCGAGGGCCGGGTTGAGGACCGCAGGACCGGCCGGGGCGGCCTCGCCCTCGGGCACCAGGACCAGCCCACCGGCGATATCGCCCCCGGCCGCCGCGAGCAGGTCCGCCGGACGGGTGCTGCGGGCACCGTACGCCGACGCCAGGTGTGCGCGGGCCCGCTCGTGGTCAGGCAGCAGGTTCTCCAGGAAAGCGGCGGCTGCGTGCCTAGCCGCGGGCGCGTCCCTGGGCAGCGACAGGGAGACAGGTGTGGCCGGGGCGTCGGGGTCGTAGCAAAAACGGACTGGCTCGTCGAAGACGAACTGGCCGACGTGCTGGCCTTCGAGCCACGCCTCGAGCCTCATGAAGCCACCATGTCAGGCAGGGCCGTGGGTTCGACGCCCACGGCGCGCAGGACGCGCCTGGTCGCAGGCGTGGCGACAGGCTGCGCCCGTTCGACCGCCCGGACGTCTTCGACCCGGACCCCCGCGGACTCGGCCAGCTGGCGGCGGGTGAGACCTCTGATGGTCCGTTCGGTCGCCACGACGTCGGCCAGGTCTTCGCGTCGCCGCAGGTACTCTCGGGGGCGTCGGGCCAGCGTCTGGGTGACATAGCCGCGGTTGCCAGCCAGGGCGTGCTCGACGAGGTTGGCGGCAAGCCCCGTGGGCCCAGGCGCCGACCCTGCCCACCAGTCCACCAGCAGCTGCGGGGCGTCGTCGCATGTGCGCAGCTGGCGGATCCGCGCCGCCGTGCGTGCCCTGTCCTGCCCGGTGAGCCCACGCAGGCTACGGGTCTGCAACGCCTGGGCGAGGATGGCGCGCGAACGCTGCGACAATGGCCGGCGCTGGCGAGCACCTTGCCCGAGCCCGGTGACCTCCCAACGACCACCCACCTTGTGGGCGCTGACACGTCCGGCGGCGACGAGCGCCCGCACCCGCCGTGGACTCACCCCCAGCTCACGCGCAGCCGCCGCCACATTCATGACACAAGTATACCGAGAGATTCCCACCGGGCGGTCACACCTGGCCTTTCGTCCGTACCGCAGGGTCTTCAGGGAGGGCGGCTCGCCCGGTGGACCACCCCAGCGCGAAAGTCGGGACCGACCCGTCGTGCAAGGTACGCAAGGGCTGCCAGGTCGCCAACCACGGCGCCGTCCTCGCTGCTCGCTCCACCAGCCGTCGTGGCGGCACCGCTGCGGAGGACGATCGGGTCAGGACCCGGTCAGAACAGCAGGTGGGGGCGGGGAGTGAGGCGGAAACCGGGCGGAGCATAGGCAAGGACACGGTCGACCAGATCCTCGGTGTCAGTGTGGTCGGAGGCGGTGATGTGCAGCAGGTGCCCGCCTTGTTCGGTGATGGCGTCGTTGCGGAGCTTCTCGTCGTAGACGACCTGGGGGCCGGTGTACTTGAGCCGACCGTCGAACTCGATGAGCAGGTGCCAGTCGACGATGGCGAGGTCAGCGTGCACAGGGCCGATCCGCGTGGAGAGCCTGAACTGGGTCACCGGCGCTGGCAGCCCTGCGCGCAAGAGCACCAGCCGGGTGGCTGTCTCCCACGGCGACTCGGCACCGCCGTCGGCGTAGCGCAAGACGGTCGCCGCCCGACGCACACCCTTGCCCCGGCACGTGGTGAGCAGCTGTGCCGCGTCGTCGCGTGACATACGCGTGCTGAGGGCGGCGTCGGCGACCACCAGTCCCGGCAGAGCGGGCAACGTGCGGGCGCAGTCGACGACAGTCAGCGGCAACGTCGTCACTGGTAGGTCGTGCAGGTGCGTGGTCGTCCCTGGTGGCAGCTCACCTCGGTGTCGTGACAACCCTGCGGTCTTCGATCCGGCGGTCGTCGTGCGCACGTGGACGCACTGTGGCTCCTTCCACACCGGAAGCCCCCACAGCATCGCCGCTGACTCATGGCTGAACCAGTGCTCAGCCCCCAGGTGCGCGTGCATGGCGGCGATCCGCGCCAGCGACACCTCCCGCTTCGTCCACTCACCCTGCGGCAGGTACGCCCCGCGCCCCACCCGCACCAGCTGCTTGGCACGCACCCGCTCAGCAAGCACTGCCTCGTCCTGCTCGCGCGCAAGCACCAGCTCTGGCACCCGTGCCGGCGTAGGTACCGGCGCCCCCTCACGAATCCCCACACCCCCACCCTGCCCCACCCCCCACACATATCTCACCCCTTGATCACATAGTCCACATATTGAGTGCCGAGCGTTCCGGTGAGAGATGACCCTGCAAGGTCATCTCTCACCGGAACCCTCAGCATTCAACGGGGGGGGGTTGATTGTTTCATCACGAATGGGGTGGCGAGATTGGGGGAATGGGAGGGTGGGCTCACGGCGGTTCTCACGAACAAGGGTTCCGGGAGGCGGTGACCACCGTCGTCGCCCGGTACGCACAAAACGTCGGACTGCGTGAGGGCAATGACGGCCTCAGCGACGACGAGGTGTTCCAGGGCCTGACCGCCGTGGTCCACGTCACCATGCCCGACCCCCAGTTCGCCGGACCGACGAAGACCTGCCTGGACAACCCTGAGGCAAAGATGTTCGTCCAGAAGGTCGTCCTCGAGCGCTTCGGCGACTGGTTGGACTGCCACCCGGCGGAGGCCGAGACCATCACCCGCCACGTCGTCGAGGTGGCAGCGCCAGCCCCCGCAGCGACCCAGCAGGCCGTCCTGGCCGTACTCACCAAGGCGGACGAGAACAAGAACCACCCCTACTACTACGGCACCACCCTGGCGGACGTGGCGCAGAGTTCTGGACTGACGGCATCGCAGGCACGACGCGCTCTGGCAGCGCTGACGGCCGCGGGGAAGGTCCACACCACCACGTACCACGGTGACACCCAGGTCGACCTGTCCCAGGTCGAACCCCCCTGGGCGTACACCTACTTCCTCCCACGCTCTGACCTGTCGTAAGTCTGAAAGCTGAGGGTTCCGGTGAGAGATGACCCTGCAACGTCAGCTCTCACCGGAACCCTCAGCATTCAACGATGGGGTTAGTCGTCGGCGTAGACGTGGGGGGCCAGGGTGGCGACGAAGGGGAGGTTGCGGTAGCGCTGGTCGTGGTCGAGGCCGTAGCCGACGACGAAGGCGGGGGGGATGTCGAAGCCTACGTAGCGCACGTCTAGGGAGACTTTGGCGCTCTCGGGTTTGCGCAGGAGGGTGGCGACCTCGACGCTCGCGGGGCCGCGGGAGCGCAGGTTGGCCAGGAGCCAGGACAAGGTGAGGCCGGAGTCGACGATGTCTTCGACGATGAGGACGTGCTGGCCGGTCACGTCGGTGTCGAGGTCTTTGAGGATGCGCACCACGCCGGACGACTTGGTGCCCGACCCGTACGACGAGACAGCCATCCAGTCCATCTGGACCGGCACGTGCAGGCGCCGGGCCAGGTCGGCCATCACCATGACCGCGCCTTTGAGCACCCCGACGAGCAGCAGCTCGCGCCCGGCGTAGTCGGCGTCGATCGTGGCGGCCAGCTCGTCGAGACGTTGGTGCAGCTGGTCCTCGGTGAGCAGCACCTGGTCCAGGTCGTCGCTGATATCCGATGCGTCCACTGCCGCTCCTTCCAGCCGTCGTGCTGAAGACTACCTGGCCGGGCGGGGAAAACGTCGTGGTGTCAGATACGTGGCCGACGGGTCGGTGCCTGCGGGCACGGTTCGATGCGCAGACGCCCGTGGTCGCGGCGGGCCAGGACGCGTCCGGGCAGGTAGACCGGACCTTGGCCGTGCCAGGCCATGACCAAGGCTTCGACGGCCTCGACGTGGCGGACGCCTAACGACCCAGCCGGAGACCCAGCGGCCAGGGCGGCGGCACGCAGGGCGGCGCGGCGCACCGCAGTGGACGCGGCGGCCAGGGGGGCGACGAGGACGGAACCGTCGTCGGTGGCTGCTTCGGCCAGCAACGCGGCGGCGCCGTCGTCGAGGGCCGAAGCCGCAGCGCGCAGCTGGTCGGCGGTACGAGCCAGAGCGAGGACCACCCCGGGTCCAAAGACGTCGGTGAGCAGCGGGATCACCTCGGTGCGCACACGGGTGCGCCGGGCGGTGCTGTCGGTGTTGGTCGGGTCGTGCCAGGGGTCCAGGCCCTGGGCGGCACACGCCTGCATGGTCGTGGAGCGGCGCAGAGCCAGGAAGGGGCGCAGGTACACCCCCCGGTGGGCCGGCATCCCCGCCAACGACCGGGCGCCAGCCCCGCGGCCCAGACCGAGCAGGACCTGTTCGGCCTGGTCGTCCAGGGTGTGGCCGAGCAGGACGATATCGGCCCCGACCGCTGCCGCCGCACCGTCGAGGGCGGCGTACCGGGCGGTGCGGGCAGCCGCCTCAGGGCCGCCGTGGGTCCCGACGACGACCGGGCACACCAGCACCGGTGCCAGGCCCAGGGCGCGGCACTGGTCGGCGGCGAGGGAAGCGACCAGGCCCGACCCGTCCTGCAGGCCGTGGTCCACGACGAGCGCCCCGGCGCGCAACCCCAGCCTGGGCGCCACGAACGCTGTGGCAGCGGCCAGCGCCAACGAGTCCGGCCCTCCCGAGCAGGCCACCACCACCAGCCCCCCAGCGCTGGTCTGGCCGTGGCCGGGTCCCGTGGCAGGTCCACCGGGGGTGGCCGGAACCCGCTGCCAGGTCGTCGCCACGGGCGGTTGGGCCCCGCGTGGCGTCGATGAGGAGGAACGACGGTTCAGCACAGTAGACAACGCCTCGCGGACTGCGACCCTGGTGGCTGCGACAGCAGGGGCCGGACCGGTCACGTTCAGCTGTGCTCCTCACCGCTGGAGGCCTGGTCGGGGAGCACCCGCGCTATCCAGGCGTCAGGGTCGGTGATCTCGGCAGCGGTGGGCAACGTGGCCGCCGAGCCCCACACGGCGTTGAACCCGTCGGTGCCGACCTGGGCACGCACAGCCTGGACGAAAGCCGACCCTTCGCGGTACTGGGCGAGCTTGAGGTCCAGACCCAGCAGCAGGCGTATCAACCGGGCCGGACCCCGGGTGTCGGCACCGTCGTCGCGGCGCTGCTCGAACTGGGCGCGGATGGACTCCACGGTGGGCACCACAGCAGGTCCGACCTCGTCCATCATGACGTCCGCATGCCCTTCGATCAGGGCCATCACGGCACTGACCTCGTCGAACACCTGGCGTTGGTCGTCGTCGAGCAAGGCGAGCAGGCCGTTGTCCTTGAGGTTGCGCAGTGCGTCGGTGGGCAAGAGCGTCACCGTCTTGACACGCATATCACCGTGCTTGGTCGCCACCCAGTCGCTCGTCGAGAACAACCGGCGGACCAGCTCAGCGGCAGCACTGGTGTCGAAGCTGGTGGTGAGGGCGTCGATACGTCCTCGCAGGTGCTCGGCCAGCCACGGGGCTGCGGCGAACTGCAGGGCGTGGGTCTGCTCGTGCAGCGCGACCCACAGCCGGAAGTCGGCTGGGACGATGTCGAGCGTACGTTCCACAGCCAGCACGTTCGGGGCGACGAGCAACAGCCGGCCTTCGCCGGGCTGGGCGTCGGTGTACGGGTCGAACTGGCCGATGACCTTGCTGGCGAGCAGGCCCAGGACGGCTGCGACCTCCACAGCGGTGGTCTTGCGTGTGGCGGCGGGCACCCGTGACGGTGCCGGCAACCCGCCAGAGAGCACCTTGAACATCTGCGTGTTGGCTTTCGCCCAGCGGGGCCGGTCGACGACGCGCACCGTCGACACCTGGGCAGGGTCGCGCCCGTCGGCCGGACGAAGACCAGAGATCTGCGCGACATGCTCGGCTGCGACGCCTGCGGCTTGCCGCAGGTCACGGACCAGGTACGCCAGCGTCGCCCCGTCAGCCACAGGCCCGGGCCGCGCGAACCGCCCAGCAAGTGCGGCGGCGGCGTCCCAGTCGACAACAGAAGTCACTGCATCACCGTAGCCGTTCTCGCCGCCAGATACTGCCCCCACCGGCGGCAAAAGGGGTGTTGTGGGTGCTACAGGGCCAGGAGGCGGCGCAGGTTGCGCACGGCCACGCGGGAAGCGGCGGGGTCGACCACCGGGGCGCAGGAACCGACAAGCTGGATACGGGGGTCGGCCAGGACCTGGGGGCCGTCGACAGTGTCGGGGCTGCCGAGCCCCAGGTGCAGGGGGGCCAGGTGGGCCAGGGCAGGGCGGAAACCGGTGGCCCACACGATCGTGCGGGCCACGACGTGGGCGGGGCCGTCGGCCCAGCCTTTGGGGACCTCGTCGGGGCCGAACCACACTCCGTGGCGGCCGATCCGGTCGAACAGGGGGCGGGGGGTCAAGACGCCGTACTCGGAGGCGGCGCGGACGGTGGGGGTCCAGTCTGCGTCGGTGACCTGCGGGAAGTCGGACGTCACCCAGGTCACAGTCGTCACATGGGCCAAGGCGGCGACCAGGTGCACCACACCTGGTCCAGAGCCGACGACCACGACGTGCCCGTCGGCCAGCTCGTCGATGTCGTGCACGTCGCACTGGTGCAGCTGGCGGCCGGTGAACGTGTCTTGGCCCAGGTGGTGGGGCCAGAACGGCCGTGACCAGCTGCCGGTGGCGTTGACCAGGCCGCGGGTGCGCCAGATCACCTCGTCATCGCCCTGGTGGGCGTGGACGGCCAGACGCTCGCCGTCGTCGGCCACCTGGTCGACCCGCACCGGGCGCAGGACCTGCAAGGTGTACGCCGCCTCGTACTGGGTGTAGTAGTCCGGCACGACGGTGCACGCCGGCAACGACAGGTCCGGTTCGGCCAGCGGCAGACCCGGCAGGTTGCACGCCGCGCTCATCGCGGCCAGGGGCAGCCACTCGTTGCGCCACGGTCCGGAGTCGCCGCCTCCCGAGTCGTCGAGCACGACGAACGTCGAACGTGCGCTGTCCCACCCGTCGTCTCCGACCAAGGCCAGGCCTGTGTGGCGCAGGTACCGCGCCGCTCCCAGCCCTGAGCGTCCGGCCCCGACGACGACCACATCCACCTCGACCACGCGCGGGCCTGGGCGCGGCGCACGCAACGATCGGCGGGTCGGCGCGGACATAACCTCCATGGCTCAACCAGCCTACGCAAGACAGCCCAGACCGCAGCCTGAGGGCGCTGACGTCCGGGTGTTGGAACACGGCGGTTCGCAGCCTGGCTCGTCCTACGAAAGTCCGTGCGCGAGCATGTGCGCAGCAGCGCACTGCAGCAGTGCACTAACGCCGCGACCGCACAGTGTTGCGCACACGCCGGGAGGCGTACCGCACGCGCCGGGCGTTGACGGCGATCTGCACGTCGCGCCACTGGGCGGCACGGTGCAGCTGGCCGCGCAGGTCTGTGCCGGATGCGCGGTGCTTGAGGTCGCAGGGGACCTCTTCGACGCTGTACCCGGCTTTGAGCAGGTCGATGGTCATGGCGACCTCGACACCCCACCCGTGGGCCAGGGGGGTGGCGGCCTCGAAGGCTTCGCGGGTCATGCAGCGCATACCGTTGAGGGGCTGGTTCGGGGTCCAGCCAGTCAGGCTGACGATGGCCCGGCGGGCGGCACCGATGACGAACCCGTGACCACCAGCCCCAGGTTGCGGCGGGATGTTGGCGATCGTGACGTCCGTCGTGCCGTCGAGCACCGGCGGGACGAGCGCAGCAGTGTTCACAGCAGAGTCGCCCAGGTCGCCGTCGAGGAACAGCAACGCACGGGCCGGACCGTCAGGGGTGTCGCGCATGGCCACGACAGCTGCCCCGGTCTCCATCGCCGCAGCCTTGCCCCGGTTGTGCGAGTGGCGCACCACGACGGCCCCGGCGTCGCGGGCGATGTGCTGGGTGGCGTCCTGCGAGCCGTCGTCGACGACGAGCACCAGGTCCACATGGGGGATGGCGCGCGCAGCGCGCACCGTGGCAGCGATCCGGCGGGACTCGTCCTTGGCGGGGATCACCGCGGCCACCTTGCGCACCGGCGAGGAGTCGGGTGACGGGTTCGATGGCTCAGACTGGTTGGTCGGATCTTCAGCGCTCACTGTCTAAGACTATCGGGCTTGCAGGTGCTGTGGCCGTGCTCGACGCTGCGGATTTGGCCAGGACCATACGGAACCGAGACTTAGGGTTCGCCGATCAATAACCAAGTCATGTGCGCAGCCCGGGCACGCACATCGCTGCGTTGGCCACCCTCGAAAGACCTCCAGTCTTCCAGCGGTCAGCCGCCTTGCGCTGCACGCACCCGGACCACGCACATGACCAGGTTATTGATCGGCGAGCCCTTACGCGTGGCACTCAACGAGCCCAACGTCAGCCGGTTCGTCGTCGTCGCCCTCGTCCGGGTCGCCCAGGTGCCCGGCGAACACCGCGACGAGCATGGGGACGGCCAGCACCAGACCGGTGGCCGTGATGACCACACCCGAGTCGTTGAGGGCAACACCGAGCACCATGGCCACCGTCACCGCTGCGACGGTCGGACGCAGCAGAGGTTCGGCCTGGAGCACAGCGGTGAGCCGGCCACGAAGACGACCTGGCAGCCGTCGTCGCCCTGGCCAGTCGGCCAGCCACAGGGTCAGAGCTGCGCTCAGCACCGTCGGCACCGTGTAGCGCACCGCGGAGAGCATCCGCAGGTTCACCGCCGCCTTGCGTTCGAGGACCGGCCGCAGCCCTCCGTCGAGCACAGTGGCGACGAACCGCCCCAGGTGGGTGCGGGAGGCGGCTGGTCGCAGGTAGTCGGCCCAGGCAAACCCGACCACGACCACGACGGCCGCTCCTATGACGCCCAAGACCAACGGCCAGCGCACCCGTCGCCCAGCCACGACGACGCCCAGCAGGGCGAACGCTGGGACCATGGCTGGCGGGCCGCCAAAGTCCGAACCGAGGCCTGGCATCCCGTCGGCGACCACGACCACGAGCCCGGTCATCGCCACGGCCAGCCACGCCGCGGTGCGCTCGCCGCGCGCCAGCAGGGCCCGTGCCACCACAGCCGCCAAGATGAGGCTCGCGACGGTGAGCAGCGCGAAACCCTGGTTGCTCGTCCCGTAGAACCGGGCGCCGAGAAGCCTGTGCGCACCGAACGGAGCATCGACGACGAGCCGGCCACCGAGCGCCGCGTCGGCCGTGAGCACCACGGTCGTGACAGCCATCACCGCACCCATCGGCCCGACGAGCGAGCGCCGCCACGGCCCCACGAAGGCCACGACGGTGACACCCACGACGAACCCGACCAATACCGTCCAGAAGGTGTTCTGCGGGGTGGGTGACTGCCACCACGGCAGCACGTTGGTCAGGTACGCCGACACCGGTACAGCAGCGATGACCACGGACACCGCGCGCAGCCCCAGCAGCGTCCAACGACGCAGCTGGTCCTCGAGGCCACCAGAGGAGCGGTGCGCGGCACGGGTCAGCACCAGCGCAGAGACGAGCATCAACAGCTGGAACGCGTTCATCAGCCGGTCTGTCAGCAAGGAAGAGGCCCGGCTGATCTGCACGGCGTGCCGGTTCGTGTCCATGAGCCTGAACAGCCTGCCTGCCGCCGTGCCCGAGCCTGCTGTCGTGGTGATCGTCGCCCCGGGCGACTCGACACCGAGGGCGAGCAGCACTGTGGGCAGCACGTCGGCGGCCTGGAACAGCCCAGCCTGGCGGGTAGACGCCGATGTCAGCAGCCCCTGGGCGGGTTCGTCGGTCCCAGGGACCGGGCCGACCATGGCTGCCAGCCGCAACGACCCGCGGCCGGAGTCGGCCAACGACACGACCAGCACGGTGGCGTCAGTGCCGGCGACCGCTGCCATGACGGCACCGACCTGCTCGTCGACGGCTTTGACCTGGCCAGCGCGGTCGGGGTCGGTGAGCACCGAACCAGACGGTTCGTCCGTGTCTGGCGGTGGTGCGGTGTCCTCCGCGGGCCGCTCCGGCTCGCCTGGTTCGGGTTCCGGCTCCGGTTCGCCCGGTTCTGGCTCGGGGTCGACGGTCGCGTAGCCGGGGTCGCGGACCACCCCAGCGTCGACGACCACCAGGGAGCTCGACTGCAGCGCGTCGGTGACAGCGCTCGTCGTCGCGGCCGGCTGGCCAGGACGGCGGTGGTAGGTCCCAGCGACGACGCCCTTCGAGTCGGCGATGGCGATGGCCGCACCGGGGCCGATCGCTGTCGCGCTCACCTGCGCAGCGCGGATCTCGTCGCCGAGCAGCCCAGGCTGGGCGGCGAACCCCTGCGTGTCCGCAGACTCCTCGTAGTCCGGCCATGCGCTGACAGACGCGGACGTGCCCTCACCGACCGGATCGCGCAGCGACGCGCACTGGTTGTCCAGACGGGGGCCCGCCAGCCGGGTGCCGGACGAGACCGCCAGCCACCC
The DNA here is from genome assembly GCA_009779195.1 of Micrococcales bacterium. GTDB lineage: Bacteria > Actinomycetota > Actinomycetes > Actinomycetales > Cellulomonadaceae > Cellulomonas. The sequence continues at coordinate 20,431 of WRET01000030.1, read as the reverse complement.
GTCCACCGGGCACGCCCGGGGGTGCACCGAGCGCACCACGACCTGGCCGACGGCGTGGCCACGCGACAGGTCCCACAGCGCAGGAGTGGAGAACAGGCCGACGTCTTCCCAGCGCAGCCCTGCCACCCCGACGAGCACCAGCGGCCGGGTCGTCGTCGTGGAAGAAAGCGCTGGTGGTGACGGCGACACGGCTGTGGGCACGAGCACTGCGACCAGCGCGACCACACCCACAGCGACGACGAGCACTGGTGGGCGCACCCCCTGGCGCACACGGGCCGCGACCAGCGCGAACCGCCCCGGGGCCTGTTCGGTGGCGAACGCGCCGGCACCGTCGGCCGGTGCCAACCCCGACATCCACCCTGCGGACGTGGCGATGACCAGCGGCACGACGATGGCCACCCCGAGCGCCGGGATCGCGACACCCCAGCTGCTGAACAGCAGCCCGACAACCAGCGCTGTGCCGGTGGCAGCCACGCAGGGCACCAGCGTCGGGGCAGCCGTGCCCAGCTGTGACAGCGGCGCGCCGTGCGACAGCCACGCGTAGCGCTCGCGGTCGTCTGACAGCAGCCGTCGGACCGGCCGTACCAACGCTGCCACGACGAACGCGAACCCGGCGATGGTCGCCAGCGTCAGCGCCAGGTGGTCGCCCAGGTGCGTGGGCTGGTCGGACAAGAGCCAGACCACGACCGCAGCGACGATAGTGACCGCTGCCGCCGCCGCCAGCGCCTCGGCAGCCCGCCGCCACGTGACCGGCGCCCTGACCAGCAGCAGCGCCAGCACCAGGAACGCTGGGACCACAGCGGGCGGACCGCCGAAGTCGGCACCCATCGACCCGGCCCCGTCGACCACCGTCAGCGCGGTCCCGGCGGCCACGACCACCGCGGCGGCCCACCATCGCCGCCCCGAACGCACCAACGGCACGACCAGCGCGCTCACCGCGACCAGCGTGCCCACGGTGACCAGAGCGAACGTGGCGTTGGTGAACCCGTAGAACCGTTGTGCCACCAGCGACGACGAACCGAACACAGCCGACAGCTGCAGCCGTGACCCGTTGGTCACGTCGACGACCAAGACGATGGCCGTCACCGCTGCCAGCAGCCCTGCCGGGCCCAGCACCGACCGGCGCCACGGACCGGCCAACGCCACGATGACCAGCACCGCGACGATGCACACCGCCACGGCAGCGAGCGCCGCACCTGGCGAGCCCGTCCGCCACCAGGGCACGAGGTTCGCCAGCAGCAGGCTGATCGGCACCGCTGCCACAGCCAGCCCTGCGACCTGCAACCAGCGCAGCACCCGGCGCCGCTGGGTCTCGTCGGTGCGACGTCCCGGTGGGCGGGCCAGAGCGAACCACACCCCGGCGAACAGCACGACGTTCACCACGACCAGGCCCACGTAGAACCGTGAGACCAGCGGCTGGACCGCGTTGGCGTGCTCGGCTGCGTCGAGCAGGCCCGCGATCCCGTCACCGGGGGCGCGCGGGCGGATCAGCTTGCCCGTGACCCACGGCGGGCGCAGCTCGCCGCCCATACCCACCCGGCCCAGCAACGTCGCCGTCACGTCCGTGTTCTCCACGATCCCGCTCTGGCGGGTCGACGCCGAGGTCAACATTCCCGGCGAGGACCCTTCCGGGCGCCCCCACGCTGCCAGCTGCAGGTCTGGTCCTTCGCCGGGCCGGTCCGCCAAAGACGCCACCAGCACGTCAGCCCCGCCCGCCCCTGCCAGGGCCGCGTGCAGCGCCGCGTCGACCTGCTTGGCCGACGCGTCGTCGTGGACCACACCCAGGTCGACCACCACGACCCGGGTCCCACCTTTGAGGGCTTCGACCACGGCCTGGGTCAGGTCTTCGGGGTCCTCAGGGCGTGGCACCCACCGTTCAGGGGCCGTGCCGTCGGTACGTGCCAGAGCCACAGCGGCGCCCGGGCCGATACCTGCCACCGGAGCGTCGGTGACCGTCAGCACGTCACCGAGCAGGCCCGGCACCGCCTCGTCGGGGGTCTGGGCGCCCTGCAGGTACTGGTCCCACCAGTCGACCCGCCCGGCCCTGACCCCGCCCATGTCGCGGCACCCACCAGGGAGCAGCGCGTCGGAGGTGCGGTTGCCTGCCGAGACGGTCAGCCACCCGTCGGCGGGGCAGGTCGTCGGGCGCACGGTGCGCACCGCCATGTTCCCGATACCCCAGGTCTCCGCCAGGGCCGCCAGGGTGGGGGTGTTCGTCGTCGACACGTCCGACCAGCGCAGACCTGCGGTGCCCAGCAGCAGCAAAGGCCGTTTGGGCATCGGCGGCACCGGGTCGGTGTTCGGCGGCGGGACCGGCAACGGCGCGGCCAGGGTGGCCGGCGCCGACGGGGCGAGCAACGAGGCAACCAGACCCACGACCAACACACCGAGGGCTGCCACCCGCAAGGCCCAGACGCGTCGCACCGCGGTCGGAGCTGGCCCACGGCCCCCGCCGTCGCCGCGCGCGTCAACACCCTCAACCGGCGCGGTACGACGAGCGGGCTCGTCCTCCGTTCGCCTCAATCGGGTGTGCACCCGGCTAGCCTACGTGCGCACGGCCCCCTAGCCGCCCTATTCGACCCCCTTCATCACCACAGCGACCCGACTTCTCCACCGGCTGCCCAGGAACTGTTGTCGCCAGTGCGCCATCGTCGCCAGACCCGCTGGTGTGCGCAGGATGTGGTGCACCCGCGCAGGTAGGCTCTCGGGTTGTCCGGCAGCCGCTGACGACCACAAGGGCGCAGGTGCGGCACTCACGCCGGCAGCGCCAGCCACGGAGGAGACGATGGACCGACCGCGTTACGCCTACCTGGGACCGTCGGGGACGTTCACCGAACAGGCCTTGCGGCAGGTGGTCTCACCTGACCAGGCGCAGTTCCTTCCCCAGCCGGACGTGACCTCTGCGCTGGACGCGGTGCGGCGCGGCGAAGCCGATTTCGCGGTGGTGGCGATCGAGTCCACCGGGGAGGGCGGGGTGACTGCGACGCTGGACTCGTTGGCGACCGGCAGCCCGCTGGTGCTGCTGCGCGAGATGCTCGTGCCGGTGCAGTTCGACCTGGCCGCCGCGCCGGGCACCACCCTTAGCGACGTGCGCCGCGTCAGCGCCCACCCTCACGCGTGGGTGCAGTGCCGCCGGTGGCTGACCGAGCACCTGAGCGCTGCCGTGCACGTGCCGGCCACGTCGAACACCGCCCCCGCGGCAGCCCTGGCCGACGGGTGCTGCGACCCGTCGTCGCCCCCACCGTTCGACGCTGCTCTCGTCCCCCCGGCAGCCATCGACGCGTACGGCCTGACCGCCCTGGCCCACCAGGTCGCCGACTCCGCCGACCTGATCACCCGTTTTGTGCTCGTCGGGCACCTGGGCGACGTGCCCGAGCCCACCGGCGCAGACAAGACCACGTTGGTCGTCCACCTGCCCGACGACGAGTCCGGCGCCCTGATGAACATGCTCGAGCAGTTCACCGTCCGTGGTATCAACCTGTCGCGTATCGAGTCGCGCCCCATCGGCGACGCCCTGGGCCGCTACTCGTTCTCCATCGACTGCGAAGGCCACGTCGCCGACTCCCGGATCGGCGAGGCCCTCATGGGCCTGCACCGCACCTGCCCCCAGGTCCGCTTCCTCGGCTCCTACCCCCGCGCCGACGCCATCACCCCCACAGTCGTCCCCGCCGCCCGCGACGACGCCTTCACCGAAGCCCACCAGTGGCTCTGCGCCCTACGCACCGGCGACGCCAGCTGAGGACACTGGGGACGGTTCCTATGTCTTGCCTGGTCAGAGCGCCGCTTTTTGGGACCTCATCCCGACTTCAGCCTTCGGCTGTTGACCTAAGTCGTTGAACGCCGAGGTCGGCAACCAGAGGCCGAGATTCCCGTCCCGGCAGACCAAGCGTCTGACCAGGCAAGACATAGGAACCGTCCCCAGTGTGGCGAACCGTCCCCAGCCCATGGAGGCGAAGGGGTCAGGAAACTGGTGTCCACGGGGGTGTCTGTGGTGGTCCACGGTGGTTGGTGGTCGGTACAGGGCCGGCCGCAACCGAGGGAGGACACAGATGAGACGACTGGTCAGACGAGGAGAGCTCGACGGCGACGCGGGGATGGCCACGGCGGAGTACGCCTTGGTGACCTTGGCGGCGGCAGCGTTCGCCGGGTTGCTGCTGGTGGTGCTCAGCGGCGGTGAGGTCCGGGGGTTGTTGCTCGGGATCATCACCCGTGCCCTGGGGTGACCGTGCGACGGCGTGAGGCCGGTTCGGTCACCGCGGAGCTGGCGGTCGGGATGGTCGCGGTCGCCATGGTCCTGGTGGTGGTGCTTGCCGTGGCCGCAGCGACTGTCGCGCAGGTCCGATGCGTCGACGCTGCTCGCAGCGCTGCCCGGGCTGCGGCACTGGGCGAAGACGACGCGTCGGTCCGTGACACGGCAGCACGCGTGGCAGGTTCTGGTGCCACGGTGACGACCACCCGCGCCGACGGCTGGATCACCGTCACGGTCAGCACACCGCTGGTGGCCCAAGGGCCGTTCACCGGTCTGCGGGCCACCGGCAGCGCCACCGGGCGGACCGAACCGTGAGGTACGACGACCGTGGCTCAGGCACGGTCCTGGTGCTCGCCATCGTCGTGGTCGCCGCAGTGCTGGCCGCGACGCTGGCGGGCCTGGGCCAGGTGGTCGCCGCCCGTGCCCGCGCCCAGAGCGCCGCCGACATGGCCGTGCTTGCCACCGCGTCCCACCTGCGCGCCGGCGCCAGCACCGCCGAGTCGTGCGCACTGGGAGAGGAGACCGCCCACCGCAACGGCGCGTCCCTGACTGCATGCACCGACGAAGGCTCAGGCATCGTCCATGTCGCTGTCACAGTCGCCACCACCTTCGGCACCACCACAGCCTCAGCCCGCGCTGGCCCCTCCTCAGCCCGCTGAGGCCTGAGCCACGACGGCGTCGAGGAGGCGGAGGGCAGCGGGTTTGTCGAGGGGGTCGTTGGCGTTGCCGCACTTGGGGGAGTGGACGCATGACGGGCAACCGGTCGTGCAGGAGCAGACGCCTATGGCGTCACGGGTGGCCTGGAGCCATGCGGGGCCGAGGTCGAAGCCCCGGCGGGTGAAGCCTGCCCCGCCGTAGAAAGACTCGTGGACGAAAACTGTGGCCTCGCCGGTGTGGGGGTGGACGAGGGTCGACAGACCGCCGAGGTCGCCGCGGTCACAGGTCGCCAGCAACGGCAGCAACCCGATCGACGCGTGCTCGGCGGCGTGGAGGGCACCCGGAGCCGTGGTCGCCGTGATGTCAGCCGCAGCCAGCACCGGCGCTGGGGCGGTCCACCACACAGCAGCGGTGCGCAAGGTGCGTTCAGGCATGTCCAGGGCAGACGAGCCGATGACCGACATGTCGGGCAAGCGTCGGCGCAGGAAGGACACGACCTGGGTGGTGACGTCGACGATGCCGTACGCCCAGGTCACCGGACCCCACGACGTCTGGTCACGGACCTCGACGACATCAATGGTTGTCGTCCACCGCGCCCACGTGCGCCAGTCCACCTCACGTGCGCTGACCAGGGCTGTCTGCTCGTCGTGGACAAGCTCGTCGACGACGAACGTCGCACCCTGGTGCACGTACACCGCGCCGGGGTGGCACGTCGCGTCGGCCGAGGCAGTGTCGACCGTGCCGAGCAGCAGACCCGTCGTGCGTTCCACGACCTGCACAGGCGTCCCGCCGCCGCGCAGGTCGGTCAGCCATGTGGCTGGTTGGGCGTGCGTCCAGTACCAGGTGCGTCCGCGGCGCCGCAGGACACCGTGCTCGGTCAGCTCGTCGAGCACCCCTGCCGCCGACGGGCCGAACACGTCGGGTTGGCGCTCAACCTCGTCGGCGGACACAGGGATCTCGGCTGCTGCCGCCGCCAGGTGGCTGGCGAGGACGGCAGGGTTGTCGGGGTCGAGGACGACCGGTTCGACAGGCGCGTCCAGCAGAGCGTGCGGGTGGCCGACGAGGTACGTGTCGAGAGGGTCCTGACGGGCGACGAGCACCACCAACCCCGGTGTCCCAGCACGTCCGGCGCGTCCTGCTTGCTGCCACCACGAGACCCGCGTCCCAGGGAACCCCGCGACGAGCACCGCGTCCAGCCCGGTGATGTCGATCCCCAGCTCCAGCGCATTGGTCGTGGCCAGGGCCCGCACGCTGCCGTCGCGCAACCCGGCCTCCAGCTCGCGGCGTTCTTCGGGCAGGTACCCGCCGCGGTAGGCCCGCACCCGATCGGCCATGGCCGTGCCAGCCAGACGCTCACGGGTGGTCGTCGCGACGGACTCGGCCCCGCGGCGCGACCGGCTGAACGCCAACGCCCGCCCCCCAGCCACAACAAGGTCCGCCAAGAGCTCGGCAGTCTCGGCTGTCGCCGTGCGTGGGGCCTGGTCGTGGCCCTGCGGACGCCAGCACACGATAGTGCGCGGACCAGCAGGCGAGCTGTCTTCGGTGACCGCCACCATCTCGTCAGGCGACACCCCGACCAGCCGTGCCGCCGACACTTGCGGGTCGGCTGTCGTCGCCGACGCGCACACGAACACCGGGTCCGCACCATAGGACGCCGCCACCCGCCGCAGCCGCCGCAGCACCAACGCCACGTGCGCGCCGAACACCCCACGGAAGGCGTGGCACTCGTCGACCACGACGTACCGCAAACGCCCCAGCAGACGGGCCCACCGCCGGTGCCCAGGCAGCAGGCTGAAGTGCAAGAAGTCGGGGTTGGTCGCCACGACGTCCGCGTGCTCGCGTATCCACCGCCGGTCCGACGAGGGCGTGTCACCATCACAGGTCGCCAGGCATACCCGGCTGTGGGCTGAGGTGACCAGGCGCTGCAACGCGGCGGTCTGGTCAGCGGCCAAGGCCTTGGTCGGGGCGATGTACAACGTCGAAGCACGCTCAGCAGCAGTCAGCGCAGGAAGCCAAAACCCCAAGGACTTGCCCGATCCGGTGGACGTGGCCAGCACTGTGTGGTGACCGTCGTGCACGGCGTCGGCGGCCTGCACCTGGTGGCACCACGGAGCGTCGACACCCAGCCTCTGGTACCCGGCGACGAGGTCGGCGTCGGCCCACGACGGCCAGGGAGCAGTGCGCCCAGGACGAGCCGGCAGGACGCGGATGTGCGTCACACGGTCGGCCCGGGCACCTCCAGCGACGAGCACGTCGAGCAGCTCACGGGATCCGACCACAGGTTCAGTGTCGCACTGGCCGGTCCCGGCCCAGGTGCGGCGCACGACGACAGCAGCCGCAGCACCACGACAGCAGCCCCCAGCCCTCCGAGGATGAGCACGCGCCGCCGTAGCTGCGGCTCTCGGCGTCCCTCAGGAGTGGTCACGAGGACCTAGTGTGGCCGATCCATCGGCCATGCGCGTGGTACTAGCGTCCGTTTGTGTGTGAGTTTCCCGACAATCGAACGATCATTCATGGGCCAACCGGGACGTATTGGCCCAACAACTGCGTACCGTTGGCTCGTGACGACGTCCGACCTGGCCCGCGTGCCGCGCCGCGGCGGTGTCGAGGGCGACAAGAGCGACGGTCTGGTCCGCACGGTCTGGGCAGACCTGCGTCGTGGTGCGCTGACGGTGCTGCACGGCACGACACGCCGCGACCTGGTGCGCGCAGGCGTCGTCGCGGTGGTGTGGTTCGGTGCCCTGGAGCTGGCGGGTCGTGTCTCGTCGTGGTTCCCCGCACCGCAGGTGTTGGGCAGCCTCCTGGTCGTGGCGCTGGTGTTCGTCGTGCACCGGCTCGAGGCGACACGTGATGCTCTCGCTGCCCGCGACGCCGAGCTGGTCACCGCCCGTGACGAGCACGCCGAGGCCGAGGTGCGCGCCGAACGCACCCGCATCGCCCGTGAGCTGCACGACGTCGTCGCCCACCACATCTCGGGGATCGTCCTGCGGGCCGACGCCGCGGACCTCGTCGCCGACGACAACCCCGCCGAGCCCCGTGCGGCCGTCAGAGCCATCGCCGACGCTGGCCGTGAAGCGCTCGACGCGGTGCGGTCTGTCGTACGGATGCTGCGTGACCCGGCCGACGCGCCACCACCCGAAGAGGGGCCGGCTTTCGACGCGGAGTGGCACCCCACCGACACGATGGCCGAGCTGCCCGCCGTCGTCGCCCGCGTGGCGGCTGCCGGCCTGCAGGTGGACGCCCACCTGCCGGACCCGCTGCCGCGTCTCGGGGCGGCGGCCGAGCTGGCGGTCGTACGTATCGCCGCCGAAGCGCTGACCAACGTCTTGTTGCACTCGCAGGCCACGAGGGCTGAGCTGTGGCTCGACGTGGTCGACGACCGGTTGCAGCTGGGAGTGGCCGACCCCGGCCCTCCGTTGGCCCACGACGAGTCCTCAGGTGGCCACGGGCTGATGCATATGCGCGAACGTGCCGCGTCAGCCGCCGGGACGCTGGAGGCCGGACCGGACTGGCCTGGCTGGCTGGTCGTCCTGGAGGTCCCCATCAGCGCCCCAGACAAGACGGGCACCAGCCCACCCGAGACGGACCCAGAACAGACGGAGGAACCGTGATACGTGTGCTCGTCGTGGACGACCAGCCGACGATCCGCCTCGGCCTGCGCATGATCCTCGACCACGAACCAGATATCGAGACTGTCGGTGAGGCTGGTGACGGTGCCGCTGGTGTCGCCGCGGTGCTGGACTCACGCCCTGACGTGGTCGTCCTCGACGTGCGTATGCCTGGGGTGGATGGTGTCGAGGCGACCCGCCAGCTGCGCGCCGACCCTCGCACGGCTTCGGTGCGCATCCTCGTGCTGACCACTTTCGACGACGAGGACTACCTGGTCGGAGCCCTGCGTGCCGGCGCGGACGCGTTCTTGCTCAAGGACTCAGAACCGGCCACGCTCACCGAGACCGTCCGTGCGGTGTTCCGCGGCGAGAACGTGCTGGACCCGAAGATCACCGGCAGCCTCGTACGCCGCTGGCGGACCCTCGACGCCGCAGCTCCCGACGGCGAACCCCGCGAAGCCCCCGTGGACCTGTCCGACCGGGACCGCCATGTGCTGTCCGCCTTGGCCCGGGGCCGCACGAACCGTCAGATCGGCGCCGAGCTGGGTCTGTCGGAGTCGGCCGTCAAAGCCCAGGTGCACGGTCTGCTGTCACGCACAGGCTGCGTCTCGCGTGCCCAGCTGGTCGCCCGCGCCTATGAGTGGGGTGTGACCGGCGATCCCAGGTGAAAGTGGCGGCGCCGGGCACGCCGGTGGGGACGAGGTCCCACCGTCTCGGCCCTATACACCCCAAGGGCACCAAAGCGCAAAAATGGGTCGTCGGAAGGCGTCGACCCGGGCTCTGCCAGGTCGTAATGTCGGAGTGTGATTCCGTCGGTGCAGCAGGTGGCAGCCGCAACCCCTGCGGCCCGGGACCGGTTCGTCGACGTGGTGCGGCTGTCCTCCTTGCTCGTGGTCATCGGCGGCCACGGGTTCATGCTCTTGGTGGATATCAGCCCGGACCGGTGGAGGTTCGGCAACGTCCTGGCCGGCTCAGAACGCCTGCAGCTGTTGACCTGGCTGTTCCAGGTCATGCCGCTGTTCTTCTTCGCAGGTGTCGCAGCGAGCATGTTCTCCGACGCGGACCGTGACGGCGCCGGGTGGTTGTTCCGCCGGGTGCAGCGCCTGTACCGGCCGGTGTTCTACTACGTGGCCGCCTGGCTGGTCACCTTGGCGATCGCCGCGCACTACCTGTCGGACCAGGCGTACAACAACGTCGCAGGGGTTGGTATCCAGCTGACCTGGTTCCTCGGTGCGTACATGCTCGTCTTGCTGGGCGTGCCCGCGATGCGCCAGATCCGCACCCCCCGCGCCTTGTGGACCACCGTGGCTGTCATGGTCGCCGTGGTCGCGTTCGTCGACCAGGTCCGTATCGCTGGCGGACCCGAGCTGGTCGGTTACGTGAACTTTGCAGCCTGGTACGTCGCCGGGGTGCTCGGCGTCGGTTACGCCCACCGGCTGGTGCCCCGCACCACCGCCCTGGCTGTCGCCCTGGGTGCCATCGCCACCAACACTGTGCTCGTCGCGTTCGGACCGTACGAGCTGAGCCTGGTGACAGTCCCGGGGCAAGAACTGTCGAACATGACCCCGCCGAGCCTGGTGCTGTGCGGCCACATGTTGTTCCTGTGCGGTATGGCGATCTGGGCCGCCCCCGCGATCAACCGTTTCGCCGCCAACGCCCGCGTCTGGTGGTTCGTGGCGATCGGCAACCGCGGTGCCATGACCCTGTACCTGTGGCACCTGCTCGCCCTCATCATCATCTTTGCCGTCAGCCACGCCCTGGGTCACGACCGTGTCGCCAGCACCCAACCCGGCTTCTGGTGGCTCGTCGCGATCCAGCTCGTCGCCCTGTACGCGTTCACCTGCGTCCTGTTCTGGCTGTTGCAGCCTTTGGAGAACACCCCCATCCCCTGGTGGGACGCCAAGACCGCCCCCCTGACCCCCCGCCGCCAGCTCGTCGCCTGGGCCGGCCTGGCCGCAATAGTCCTCACCAACCTCATGTCCGCCAAAGAGGGCCTCAAAGGCCCCGGCCTCGTCTGGGTCCCCCTGTTCATCGTCTCCCTGCTGGTCACCCGAGCCATCATGCCCACCATCCCTGCCGAGCACGACAAACCCCGCACGCCAAGGAGCACGACGAACCCCGCACGCACGACGAGGTGACCAGTCACCGCTGACGCGGACAGCCTCTATCGTCGTGTACGTGAGCCCCGGACCTGTCCCCGCCCGGGTCGCAGTGCTGCGACGGCGGATCCGCATCGTCGTGGCGGTGACGATCACCTGGAACGTCGTCGAGGCGGTCGTGGCCCTGACAGCCGGTGGTGCCGCGTCCTCGGCAGCCCTGATCGGTTTCGGCCTGGACTCGGTGGTCGAGGTCCTTTCGGCCGCAGCCGTAGCCTGGCAGTTCGCCGCCCCCGACCCCGAACGTCGCGAACGTGCCGCCCTGCGCGTGATCGCCTGGTCTTTCTTCGCCCTCGCCGCCTACGTCACCGTCGAAGCAGCCCTCGCCCTGGCTGGCGTCCGCGAACCCGAGCACACCACCGTCGGGATCGTCCTGGCCTCGGCAAGCCTGGCCGTCATGCCCTTCCTCTCTTGGTTCGAACGACGCACCGGCCGGGAACTAGGTTCAGCCTCAGCCGTAGCCGACTCCAAACAAACCCTGGTCTGCTCCTACTTGTCGGCAGCCCTGCTCTTGGGCCTGCTGGCCAACTCCCTGTTCGGCTGGACCTGGGCCGACTCCGCCGCTGCCCTGGTCATCGCTGCTTTCGCCGTCCGCGAAGGCCGCGAAGCCTGGCAAGGCGAAACATGCACCCAACCCGTAGCCACCCTCACCGGCGAACGCCCACCCTCCGACTGACCTCCGAATCAGAACAGGGGGTTGTGCGTGCCGATGGTTCACACGGGGATGGTCGAGATGGTGGGCTTGGTGGTAACGGTTCGGGTGGCGGGTCGTCTGGGTCGAGGAAAACGGTTCCGTCACGTCGCAGGATTCGGTAGACGGCCGTGCGTTGTCCGCCGAGGCCTGGTGCCGTCCGTGGTAGTCGTTCGATGGTCAGGTCGAGGCGGTGCAGGACGTGGTGGTGGTGCGAGCAGAGGGCCACGCCTCGGTCGATGCGGGTGGATCCGTTGTCGCGTTGCCACCAGTCGATGTGGTGCAGCTCGGTGAAGCGCACGGGCATGGTGCAGCCAGGCCAACCGCAGCCTCCGTCGCGGGTGGTGATGACTCGTCGTTGGTGTCCGGAGAACAACCGGATGGACCGCCCGGCGTCCAGGACGTTGCCCGTCGAATCCAAGACCATGGGTGTGACCTCCGCGTCGCAGATGGTTGTGGCGAGCTCGGAGGCGGGCCACACGATGCCATCAATGTCACGCACGGGTTCGTGCCCGGTGAGGGCCGAGACCAGCGCTGCCGCCGACCCGGTCCCAGCGCGACCAGTGCCGTGGCTCCGCACAGCGTTCCAGGTGTCTTCGGACACGACAAGCGAGATGTGGGGGCGTTCGGATGACAGCCGTGCCTTAGGTGTGTCCAGCGACCGTTGCGTCGCGGACCTGCCCGAAAGCTGCACCAGTCCCAGCGCGGGTGGTGCGCCCAAGCCACGCTGGAAGGTCTCGGTCGCCGTGCAGCGCCCACGTCCCGTTCTCGTCGACCGCGGTGAGCACGTCGCAGCGCACTGCCGTAGCCGCAGCTTCGACCTGCTCAACCAGTCCCAGCAGCCGTTGGTGCGTGCGGGCAGAAAGGTCGCCCGACACAGCACTGCGTGCGGCACGTAACGCGCCCAGCGCTTGTTCGAGAAGAGCAGCAGCATCATGCGCCGCAGAATCTGGCGCGGGGGTTTGTACCGGCACGATCGCCGCAGGAATTGTCTGCGTCAGCACCCTGCACCCCCTCGATGTTTAGACCTGCCGTCCTCCTGAGACCGATCATACCCCAATGACGGCGGTGTCAGACGATTTTATCGAGGAGTTTTCGGTGAGATGAGTCACATCTTGCCTCGTGTTTGTCGGCGTGACACAGGTGTCGGCCCTGTCTGCCCTGCGCAAGACAATGCCTAAGGCAACAAGGTTGTTCGGCAGAGGCAGGACCCGGACAGCGGCGCATGACGACGTCGTTCATCAATCACCATCACGTTCACAATAGTGAACGTGATGGTGATTGATGAACGACGTCGTCAGAACGGGCCGGACCGTCAGCAGCCCAGGAAGCGGGCTAGCCAGCGGGGGCGTTGGGCAGGCACGTGGGTCACGGTGCGGGCGGTGCGGCGTTCGTGCCAGGCAGCGACCTCGGAGTCGATGTCGCGCAGGGGCGTGACGACGGGTGGGCCGCCGGTGAGCTGGCGCCGGGCTTCGATGATGCGGTGGTTGAACTCGGCGAGGGTCGCGCGGACCTGGTGCTCGTTGCGCAGGTCGTCCAGGCGGGTGTGCATACGCTCGTCCTCGGTGCGCAGGACCAGCGCCTCAGGGAGCACACCTTCGCCCGTGAGACCTTCGTGGCGGACCTTGGACTTGATCCACCAGTCGGGGTCGCCGAAGTCCAGGTCGGGCAGGGGCCGCCCGGCCAGGGGCAGGTTGTCGAAGTCGCCGCGGCGGACGGCGTGGTCGACGATGAGCTCCACCCATGTTCCCCGGCTGTCCATCTGGCCGACGGCCTCGGGTGGGCCGGCAGGGGTCGGCGTCGTGTCGTCCATGGTCTCGTGTGGTTCGCCCGCCTCGCGTTCGAACCAGTACGAGGCCGCGATGCGGCGTGCGTCGGTGGTGTTCACGTCATCCACGGTAACGTGCCTGTGTGACGAAGTACCGTCCAATACGTGAACGTTTTCTGTCCATCACCCGGCAACCTTCGGCGCCACAGACCACCCGGCACCACCGGCGCGACCATGCGTTCGCAGGGCCGACCAGTGCCTTCACCACGCCCCGGCACGACGCTGCCCACCGCTCACCAGACCACCCCACGACCGACGGATCTCACCCGCTTTAGTGACACGCGGGTGGCGCAGCGTGAGCGTCTCACAGTGCTGCAGGTGGGCGACCTGACCGTCGAATGACGTTTACTCGCGCCTGCCGCCGCTCCCACGAGACTGCCTCAGTCCGTCAGGCCACCGATCCGACGTCTCCACCCCGGTCATCCTCAGTCGGGCAGTCTTCCCGCAGTTCGCCAAGACCCTCCAGGCTGTTCATGTCGTTGGAATGACGCCCAGCCTTCGCCTTCCAATGGACGATGTCGTTCCGGGTGCGCACAGTGTCGGGGTGGTCGGCGCCCAGGACGCGCACCTGGTGGCGCAGGAGGTCTTCGAGTGCGGTCCGGGCGCCGGTGGTGTCGCCGGACTCGCCTCTCCAGTAGGCGATGTTGTGCCGGGTCATCAGGGTGTGGGGGTGGTCGGTTCCCAGGACCCGTACTTGGTGGGTCAGAAGGTTTTCGAGGGCCGTCAGGGCACCGGTGGTGTCGCCGCACTCGCCCCTCCACCAGGCGATGCAGGCCCGGGTGATCAGAGTGCCGGGGTGGTCGTCGCCCAGGACGCGCACCCGGTCGGGCAGGAGGTTTTCGAGGGCGGCCAGGGCGCCGGCAATTTCACCGAGCTCGCCTCGCACGTTAGCAATCGTGTGTCGGGTGGCCAGGGTGTGACGGTGGTCGTCGCCCAGGACTCGTATCTGGTCGGTGAGGAGGTTTTCGAGTGCGGTCAGGGCGCCGGTGGTGTCGCCGGACTGGCGTCGGCACCTGGCGATGTCGCGCCGGGTGGTCAGGGTGTCGGGGTGGTCGGCGCCCAGGACTCGTATCTGGTCGGTGAGGAGGTTTTCGAGTGCGGTCAGGGCGCCGGTGGTGTCGCCGGACTGGCCTCTCCACCAGGCGATGTCCTGCCGGGTGGTCAGGGTGTCGGGGTGGTCGGCGCCCAGGACGCGCACCCGGTCGGTGAGGAGGTTTTCGAGTGCGGTCAGAGCGCCGGTGGTGTCGCCGGACTGGCCTCGCAAGTTCGCGATGTTGCGCCGGGTGGCCAGAGTGCCGGGGTGGTCGTCGCCTACGACGCGTACCTGGTCGGTGAGGAGGTTTTCGAGTGCGGTCGGAGCGCCGGTGGTGTCGCCGGACTGGCCTCGCAAGTTCGCGATGTTGGCCCGGGTGGCCAGAGTGCCGGGGTGGTCGTCGCCTACGACGCCTACCTGGTCGGTCAGGAGGTCTTCGTAGGCAGTCAGGGCGCCGGTGGTGTCGCCTGACACGTCTCGCCACCTGGCGATGTTGGCCCGGGTGGTCAGGGTGTCGGGGTGGTCGTCGCCTACGACGCGTATCTGGTCGGTGAGGAGGTTTTCGAGTGCGGTCAGAGCGCTGGTGGTGTCGCCGGACGTGCCGCGCCATCTGGCGATGTTGGCCCGGGTGGTCAGGGTGTCGGGGTGGTCGTCGCCCAGAGCCCGCTCTTGGTTGGGAAGAAGGTGTTGGTATTCGATGAGGGACTGGGTGACATTGCCGGAGCAGCCGCGGCAGCTGGCGAGGTTGGCGCGGACAGTCAAGACGTCATGGTGGTCGGGATCAAGCGCACCTAGGCGGGAGAGCAGGTGCTCGCTGTAGGCCACGGCCTCGGCTGCTCGGCCTGCCTCCTCCAGGGAGTCGGAGATGTGGATAACGACGCGGTGGACTCCTGTGGGGGTGATGAGGGCTGGTTCGGCGATGCGGAGAAGTTCTTGGGCGACGGAACGCAGGATGGCGCCGGAGGTTATGGTCTGCGTGCCGCTGGTGGTTGAAGACGTCGCCAAGACGTGGGATTTCGTGTCAATCTCGGGCCAGGCTTCCTCGATCGCGTCGGCGAGAGCCTGGGCGGCTGCGGTGTGATGGTCGTCGTCCAGGAGTTCGCGGATGGTGCGTTGGGCGAGGGCGTGGACAGGGACGGGGGACCAGTCGTCGTTGGGGCAGGTGATGAGGGAAAAGTCGGCTAGGACGGCCAGGGCTTCCCAGGTCTCGTTGGGCGACAGGGGTGGGGCGTCGGGAGTGGCTGCGTGGGCGAGGTAGGTGCGGGCGGCTTTGGTGAAGTACAGGCAGCGGGGGGTCTGGGTGGGGTGGCCGAAAGCGATGAGGTTGGCTAGGGCCCGGACGGGTTGACCTGACCGACCTTCGCGACCCCCTCTTTGCCGGTAGACCTTGGCGGCGCGTTTGATGCTCAGCAACCAGGTCCTGGTGATGACGTCGTCGACTCCGCTGCGGTCGCGGCCAGGCAGAGCCTTGGGCAGGGGGACCTCACGAAACAGGGTCAGGTACTCGGTGATGGTGCGTCCTTGGCCGAGGATGAGCGCGGTGGCCAGGGACAGGGCAAGCGGGTGGTGGCCGAGGGCAGCGGCTAAGTCAGCGGCTCCGACCAGGTGGGCGGGTGGCAGTTTGGCCAGGCGTTCGGTGAGATAACCCTCGGCCTGGGTGGGGGAAAAGACATCCAACGGGACAAGGTTGGTGAAGTAGTCGTCGTAGGCGTGGTCGGCCAAGCGGGTGGTGACCAGGGTGCGGCCGACGCCCTGTGGCCACCAGTCGTTCAGGGCTGCGGCGGGGACGTTGAGATCGTCGAGCACCAGGAACCACTGGATGCCGGTGGTGTGCAACCACTGCCAGAACGCCTGGGCAGCGGCGCGGGTGTTCTCACGCCACTCGTGGGCAAAGCCAGGGGGCAGGTGGCGGGCTTCGGCTAGGGCGATTGCTGCTTGGGCGTAACCGGAGACCAGCGCGTCGTCGGTGGATGCCTCTACCCATACCCGCACAGGGGCGGACGAAGCGTCAAAGTACTTGCTGGCCAGCTGAGATTTGCCGACACCGCCGTCGCCGCGTACCACCTGGGTGAGCACGACAGTACGGGCGTCGGCAGCCCAGGCTGCGTCAATGGCGGACTCGGCCTCGGTGCGGTCCTGGAAAGCCACCGCTGGCTGGGGTGGACCACCGCACACCACCGCAGCTGGAGGTTCGTCCGGAGGTCGGTAGGAAAGGGCGGTTCGCAGGATGGCTGCCTGGTCGTCGGCGCTGCGCTGGACGCCTTCAATACCTGTCTGGAGGCGCTGCAGGCGGTCTGCGTGGTCGTCGAGGTGGCGCTCCACCACGGTCGCGTGGTTCACGAGGACACCTTGGATACGCCGCAGGCGGACCAGGGCCTCGCGGACCGCAGGTCCCAACGACATCTCGTGGGCTGCCATCGCACGGTAGGTCTCTTCGATACCAGCGTGGGCCACATAGGAGGCTGGGTGGTCGTCGAAATTGGCGAACGTTGCGGCGAGGGCATGTGCGAGGACAGCCTGGGCTGACCGGGTGGGGTCGCAGTCCAGTGCTGCCCACTCTTCCAACGTCAGGTGGTGCTTCTCCAGGACCGTGCGGGCCAGGTCTCTGCCTGGACTGAGCTGTTTGCGGCTGCTCCCAGGGAACCGGGCGGCCATGGCTGCGTCGACCTGCTGGGAGATCTCGTCGCGCTTCTTGGGGATGAAGACCTTGTCTACTGCGTCTTCACCGAGCGCCCCGACGGCAGCAGTCGTAGCAGCGATGCCGAGCCCGACTTGTGTTCCGATCGCCAGGTCGCCGGTGATGGCGGTTGCCGCAGCACCCCCGAACGCTGCTACGCCCTGCACGGCGGCATTGACGACTGGTCGCCACGCAGACACCGGCCCCACCTCCGTCCGCATGGTCACAATGTCTAGATCCGCAGGTCAACACCCTATCGTGGACGTCACCGCCCCGCCGGGTGGTGCCAGTGGTGGGTCGCTGTGCGACGGTGCGGTCGGGGGGTGAACGTTGCGGGAACCGCGTGGTGTGGTTGCGGGTGGGCTGTGCCTTGGGTGAACAGGGGGAGCCTGGGTACGGGATTGGGGG
Source organism: Micrococcales bacterium (assembly GCA_009779195.1). Taxonomy (GTDB): domain Bacteria; phylum Actinomycetota; class Actinomycetes; order Actinomycetales; family Cellulomonadaceae; genus Cellulomonas. The sequence continues at coordinate 3,124 of WRET01000030.1, read as the reverse complement.
GCCGAACGTGTACCTTCGAGATCTGAGCATCTCTACCTTGCGGAGGATGAGGGACGTCCCTCGCCCATGAACGTGAAGAAACTCCTACGCGGACCCGTGGTCTGGATCGTGGTTGCGGTTGCGCTCGTCGGACTGGCAGCGTTCCTCACCCAAGGGTCGTCGACGAAGCGTATCGACACCTCGGACGGATTGAAGCTGCTGGCGGCGTGCACGGCCGAGGCGAAACAGGCCGACACGGGCTCGTGCACGGTCGAGCAGGCCAAGATCACCGACCCGAACCGGCGTGTGGACCTGACGCTGACCAAGCCGTTCGTGAAGAAGGTCGACGGCAAGGAGAAGGACCGCGGCAAGAACGTCCAGTTCTACTACGTGTCGGCGCAGGGGTCGCAGGTCGCACGGGCCATCGGCGACATCGAGGTTGCCAAGGGCTGGACCTCGGTGGTGGAGTCCCAGTCGTGGTGGGCGTCCATGCTCACCGTCATCGTGCCGTTCGTCATCATCTTGGCCATCTTTTGGTTCCTCATGATGAACATGCAGGGCGGTGGGTCGCGGGTGATGAGCTTTGGCAAGTCCCGGGCCAAGCTCGTCACGAAAGAGTCCCCACAGGTGACGTTCGCCGACGTGGCAGGGGTCGACGAAGCCCTCGAAGAGCTCGCCGAGATCAAAGAGTTCCTCACCGAACCAGCCAAGTTCCAAGCCGTCGGGGCGAAGATCCCCAAAGGTGTGCTGCTGTACGGACCGCCAGGGACCGGCAAGACCCTGCTCGCCCGGGCTGTGGCCGGCGAGGCGTCAGTCCCGTTCTACACGATCTCCGGCTCGGACTTCGTGGAGATGTTCGTCGGTGTCGGGGCCTCACGGGTGCGGGACCTGTTCGAGCAGGCCAAACAGCACGCCCCGGCGATCATCTTCGTCGACGAGATCGACGCTGTGGGCCGCCACCGTGGTGCGGGCCTGGGCGGCGGGCACGACGAACGTGAGCAGACCCTCAACCAGATGCTCGTCGAGATGGACGGGTTCGACGTCAAGACGAACGTCATCATGATCGCCGCGACCAACCGGCCCGACATCCTCGACCCTGCGCTGCTGCGCCCGGGCCGGTTCGACCGGCAGGTCGCCGTCGAACCCCCTGACCTCAAAGGTCGCGAGCAGATCCTCGACGTGCACGCCAAAGGCAAACCGATGGCCCCGGGTGTGGACCTGGTCGCCGTGGCCCGTCGCACCCCCGGTTTCACCGGTGCTGACCTGGCGAACGTGCTCAACGAGGCGGCGCTGCTCACCGCACGCCAAGGCGGGCAGACCATCGACGACCACGCCCTGGACGAGGCGATCGACCGCGTCGTGGCCGGGCCGCAAAAACGCACCCGGGTCATGAACGTCAAAGAGCAGAAGATCACCGCGTACCACGAAGGCGGGCACGCCCTGGTCGCCGCGGCCCTGCGGTACACCGACCCGGTGACGAAGGTGACGATCCTGCCGCGTGGGCGGGCACTGGGCTACACCATGGTGATGCCCACCGAAGACAAGTACTCCACCACCCGCAACGAGCTGCTCGACCAGCTCGCGTACGCCATGGGTGGGCGGGTCGCCGAAGAGCTGGTGTTCCACGACCCGACGACTGGTGCGGCCAACGACATCGAGAAAGCCACAGCGACGGCCCGCAAGATGGTCACCCAGTTCGGAATGAGCGCGACGCTCGGTGCGGTGCGGTTGGGGCAAGAGTCGTCCGAGGTGTTCTTGGGCCGTGACGTCGGGCACCAGCGCGACTACTCCGAAGACATCGCCGCAGCGATCGACCTGGAGGTCCGGGCGCTGCTGGAGCAGGCCCACGACGAAGCCCGCGACATCCTCGTGCAGTACCGCGACGTCTTGGACGAGCTGGTGCTGGAGTTGTTGGACAAAGAGACGCTCAACGCTGCGCAGCTCGCTGAGGTGTTCGCTGCGGTCGTCAAGGTTCCTGACCGGGACGTGTGGTTGTCGGGGGACAACCGGGAGGTCTCGGGGCGTCCGCCTGTGCAGAGCCCGGCGGAGAAGGCGTGTGACGACGAAACCGACGAGCCGTCTGACGTGCCGTCCGACAAGCCTTTCGACGTCTGATATTTGGGGAGCCTCGTCCGGCTGTGCCGGACGTCGGCGGTTGGCTGTGGGCGGGGGCGAGACGGTGGGGACGGTTCCGCAGTCTCGCGAGACCCCCGCTGACCGCGGAGGTCCGCAAGACAGTCGGAACCGTCCCCACCGTCTCGCCGTTTTCGTCTTGCCGCGGAGGTCTGCGAGACGGAACTGTCCCCACCGTCTCGCTGTTTTCGTCTTGCCGCGGAGGTCTGCGAGACGGAACTGTTCCCGCCGTCTCGCTGTTTTCGTCTTGCCGCGGAGGTCTGCGAGACACTCGGAACCGTCCCTGTCTCGCCGTTTGCGCTTCTCAGCGCTTGCGGTTCGCCTGGTTGCGGTTGGATGGGAGGCACTCGCTTTGGTCGGAGTCCGCTTTGCGTGCCTGGGGTGAGGTGAGAGGTTCTCGGTCACGGTGGGCTGGGAGCCCTTGCGGGGGAGTGTGGGCAAACGGAAAGGGGAGAGACCTTGACGGTCTCTCCCCTTACCGGGTGAGTAGGGATCAGCGGGTTGCGAACCGGCGGCGGACCACGACGGCTGCGGTCCCGGCCAGTGCCAGGGTCAGCGCGAGGAGGGCCACGAGGCCAGCCTTGGCGCCGGTGGCGGCCAGAGTGGCTTCAGCCTTGGGCTCTGCCTTGGCAGCAGCGGCCTCGGGCTTGTCACCCTTGTGAGCCTTGGTGGCGCACTTCTTGGCCTTGTCGCCCTTCTTGGCCTTGTGGTCACCCTTCTTAGCCTTGGGGTCGCACTTCTCGGCCTTCTTGGCCTTCTTGGGGTCGCAGTTGGCCTTGTGGTCGCCCTTCTTGGCCTTGGGGTCGCACTTGGCGGCCTTCTTGTCGTTCTTGGCCTTGTGGTCACCCTTGGCGGCCTTCTTGTCGTTCTTGGCCTTGTGGTCACCCTGGGCCTTGTGGTCGCCCTGAGGCTTCCCGTCCTTGGCCTTGTGGTCGCCCTGGGGCTTGCCGTCCTTGGCCTTGTGGTCGCCCTGGGGCTTGCCGTCCTTGGCCTTGTGGTCGCCCTGGGGCTT